>JACCRW010000388.1 GCA_013813345.1 Actinomycetota bacterium | reverse complement strand
CGTGGATCCGGTCGAGGGCCGGCGAGCGCAGGCGCTGCGGCTCGGCGCGACGGCCGCCTGCGCGCCCGAGGACGTGAAGGAGGCGGTGCGGGCGCTCGATCCGGAGGGTGTCGACTACGTCTTCGACGCGGTCGGCGCGCCCGAGACGACCGCGCTCGCCCTGCGCTGGACGCGCGGCGGTGGCACAACGGTCGTCGTCGGCCTGCCGGCGGCGGGCGCAAAGCTGACGCTCGATCCGCTCGACTTCACGAACCGCGAGAAGACGCTCACGGGGACGATCTACGGCTCTGACGACCCGGCCGTCGCTCTGCCGCGCCTACTCGAGCTCGCTGCGAGCGGCGAGCTCGAGCTCGCGAGCCTCGTCGGCCCGAGCTTCCCGCTTGAGCGCGCGGACGATGCCTTCCAGGCAAGCCTCGCAGGCTCACCGGGCCGCGTGTTGGTTTCACCGTAGGTTCAGCGTCCCGCTTCCCTGGGGTGCGGCCGGGGTGGATTCAACCGGCCGTCGCGATGTCTCTGGCGGGCTGATGTAGTCGATAGATGTAGGCGTCCGGCACGAGCTCGCCGTTGATCGTGTTGTTCGTGAACCTGATGCCGACGAGGGTTTCTCCGGTCTGAATCGCCATGCTCAGCAGTGAGACAATGTGATTCTCCGGGGCATGAGACCCACTCTGTCGACGGATATCTCGCCCTGGACTCGCCGGTTGAGAATGTCGATCAGCCGGTTGTAGACGACCTGGGGTGGATTGCTCGCCATCGCTGGGAGCGCCAGCAGGAGTCGCCAGGTGTCCTCGTCGGCAAACAGGAACCACAAAGCCGCAGTTGGGCGCATCGACGGATCCTGCTCGTCGTCAAGAGCAGCCACCACCGTACGGCCATACTCGAGATCGATCTCTACCAGTGCATTCTCAGCCACGCAAGCACTCCGTTCGTCGGGTCACTGATTGCATCAGTAGAGGCCTCGTGCCTCTGTTTCGGACTTGAGCTCGTACCGCGCAGTCTCGCGCCAGTCCTTCGTGACGAGCCAGTTCACGTTCCGATCCTTCGGAAGCTTCACGATCTCCTCACCGAGACCGGCGAGGCCGCGCAGGTCGACGAGGTCATGGGTAAAAACAGCTGTAGCCAACCTCTTGTCGGGAAAATCATCCTGCTTGACCTGTCTGGCGATACACGCTTTCAGCGCGCATTCAACGGCGTACCCGCAGAGGTAGAAAGCTCCTGACCACTCGCCAGCGTCAAGGAGAACCTTCGCTTCGCAGAGGCGGCCTCGGCGAGTTGCTGTAGATCAGCTCGGTTCACCACGCTCCTGAAATGGTCCGCTCGCTCTCAAGGCGCTCGTGCATCCGGTCCGGAATTGGCCCACTACTGCCAAGCGGCTCCTCGGCGTGTCCGCAGGCGAGCATTGAGCCGCTTGAACTGGACGTTATCGGCCCTCCGTGAGGGAAATGTGCCAAGACTGTAAATCAGTCGATCGACGAGCGTACTCGAGCCCGGCGGCATCAAGCCGTCGGGCTCGGCGCGTGCGAGACGAACTCGGCGAGGCGGACTACGAGCCCTGAATCGAGCTCGTCGGATCCCGCTTGAGGGAGACGCACGTTCGTGCTCAGGCGGCGAAGAACGCTTCCAAGCGTCCGGCCTCGTCCTCGAGCTCGCGTTGAACCGAACGTGACAGCGCCGCGAAAGGCACGAGCACGACGCGCCCGTCCTCGACGCGCCAGATGTCCGCGACGAACCCGGTCGACTGGGCGAACAAAGGGCGTGCCGCCCGAGCAGATCCTTGTGACGCTGCGTCCGTTGCTCGAGCTGCCGGTCGAGCTCGTGCTCCCGACGCACGGTGCGCCCACCGACCGAGCCGCCCTCGAGCGCGCGCTCTCCTGACATCCGAACCTGCCCCGCGGTCCGGATCGCCATTCGATGTCCCGTCGCGGGCAATCAAGTGAGCGACAGCTGCGCGGCCGGCATTCAAGCCTCAACTAGAGCCGGGTTGGTCGCCAGTACCTAACTGCCGGTCAGTTCCTTGAATGTGGGGTCGTCGCGGATCGGATCGAAGTCCGAATCATCCTGTGCGACGACGCGAAACTGCTCAGACATCTCAATTGCGTGGCGAAGGTGGTCGACTGCGTCCGTTGTGCGGCCGGCCATGCTCTCGCAGCAGGCGAGGTTGTAGAACAGCAAGGAGTACTGCGGATTTGCGTCGACGACTTCGCGCAGGCGATCGGCGACCTCGGCGTACTCGCCCTTCTCGTAGAGGGGCCAGAGCGACGACCAGAGCTCCCAGCCGTTGGCCTCGTACGCCTTCCCCGGGGTGCCGCCGAGCGCGACGATCGTCGTTCCGGGCTCCTCGGCGAACGCCGTTCGCTTCACAGCGGGGCGAACAAAGACGAAGGTGCCGGCGGGCGCGTCCACCCGATCGCCGTCGAGCTCGAACACGGCGCGCCCGTTCAAGACAAGGTAGAGCTCCTCGTCCGAGTCGGCCTCGTCGTGCTCGTTGATAATCCGCTCGCCCGCCTCACGGCCAGTCCACGCTGTGACTCCGAAGCCCGTGATGCCGAAGTGATGCCGAACGGCTCGAAACGGACGCCGCCGGTCCTTGATCTCCTCGATCTCGTCGAGGTGTGCGACCGCGTATCCACTCATGAGACCTCCTTCACGTCGTCGTTCGTGGCCTGCTACCACCTAACTACGGGCGAGTAACCACCCGCCTGCGCGAGTGGTCAGGGAATGATGCTCCTATGACTTGTCAAGTCATTAGTGCCGCCTGGTGGTCGAGTAGGCGGTAGAGGTGGCGGGCGAGGTAGCGCTTGAGCAGCGGAACGGCTTCGCGTTGGGTTTTGCCTTCGGCGACACGCCGTGCGATGTAGTCCTTGGTTGCGGCGTCGTGGTGGCGTCGGTGCAGGATCACGGTGTGCAGCGCCCGGTTGAGTTGGCGATCACCGCCGCGGCTGAGTCGATGCCGGATCGTCTTTCCGCTCGAGGCGGGGATCGGCGCGACGCCGGCGAGCCGG
>JACCRW010000422.1 GCA_013813345.1 Actinomycetota bacterium | reverse complement strand
ACTGCATCGAGGCGAACGCGCACGCGCTCGCCCGGTACGCCGCGCTCTGTCAGGAGCAAGGGCTCGTCCCGATCGTCGAGCCCGAGGTGCTGATGGATGCCGACAACGACATCGAGACGTGCTACCGCGCGACGAAGCGGACGCTGCACAAGGTCTTCGACGAGCTCTACCACCAGCGCGTCGACTTGCAGGGGATCCTGCTCAAGCCCAACATGGTCATCTCGGGCAAGGGATCTCTGGCCCAGGCGAGTGCGGAGGAGGTGGCCGAGTGGACGCTCCGCTGCTTCCGCGAGACCGTGCCGGCCGCGGTTCCGGGAATCGTCTTCCTCTCCGGCGGCCAGTCGGACGAGCAGGCGAGCGCGAATCTGAACGCGATCAACTCGAGGGGCGAGCAGCCGTGGGTGCTCTCCTTCTCGTACGGGCGCGCGCTCCAGGCGCCGGCGCTCGCAGCGTGGGGAGGCAGGGGCGAGAACGTCGAGGCGGGCCAGTCGTTCCTCGCCCTCCGCGCCCGCTGCAACAGCGCGGCGGTGGCGGGACGCTACTCGGCAGAGATGGAGGAGCTCAGCCGCTCCACTTAATCGATCGCGAACACGGACCTCACAGCGACCTCATCACGACGGGAGAAGCCCTCCGACGTGGCCGTGTTCCGTTCAATCGTGGTCGTCGTCGCACTCGTGCTTCTCACCGGGTGCCGACACGACACGCCGCAGTCGTCTGAAACTGTGACGCCGCCGCCTGCGCAGAAGCCCAGTCCCCGGGCCGATCGCGAGTGCGGCAAGAAGATCGTCGACGACTTGTACGACAACGGACGCGTGGACGGGAAGTACCCGGTTCGCTGCTTTCGCGTAGCGCTCGAGATGCTGCCCTCGCGTGGCCCGGGAGATGGAGGGCCGTCCGCCGATGACAGCATCAGGCGCGCCTACGCCAACGCATTCGGTGAAAAAAAGCACGTCACCGTTCCGAATCTCGTTGGGCTGCCGCAGCCGGATGCACAGGCGAAGCTCGAGAGTCTCGGCATCCGCTGGCGGTTCGGCGGCAGCGCTCGAATCCTCAGCCGAGCGCCGAAGCCCTTGCCGCCGAGCGTCTCGGTCTCAGCCGACCCGCATGACGACCTCGTCGTGAGTCAGGCTCCGACGGCCGATCGCGAAGTGGAACCGAGGGACGTCGTCGTGCTCGAGACGGAATGCACGCTGCTCCGCTTTCAGAACGCAGGCTGTAGATGAGTTACTGCTAGCGGGAGGAGCGCCGTCGGGCGCGGCCGACCTCTTTTTCGACCAGCACGGAGACCGCAGTCGCCACTCGGCCTTCGTCCGTCTCGACCGGAGTCAGCTGGACGGGAAGCCCGGCGCAACGGCCGACGGGCGCCTCACCGGGGAGAAAGCCCGCGCGGTTGACGGCGATCCGCTCGCCCTCGGCGGTGCGGATGAAACCGTAGTCCTTCTCCTCGTTGAAGAAGAGCATCTTTCCTTCCACGTCCGTCTCCCTCTGTCGTGGGCCGCAGCTCGCGTTGTGCCGCAGAGAGCGCCATTCTAGCCGGTGCGGGCGCCGGCCCAAGGCACCTGGGGTCAAAGCCCGGACATGTCCATCGCGGCCGTGGCCGGGCTTTGACCCCGGTCCCGCGTCAGTGAGGTCGTCTGAGCTCGCGGAACGGTCGGACAACGATCGACCTGTCGGCTCGCAGGATCATCACGTTCCGCGGCCCGCCACCCCCGCCCCGACGGGCGAGCACGCTGTCAAGCTGCCCACGCTCGAGATACACGCGGCCAACGATGCCGTCGGCTTCTTCAAGTGGCTCGGCACTACCGGCTCTCATGTTGGGACGGCGCTCATACTCGGACGGCGTTCATGCGCGCCGCACGCATGCGGCAAGGCTACGGAATCTTCGGGCCGGCTGACCCCAGCGCCCGTGCTCCACTCGCGAGGACTCCCAGCAGCACGAACGCGAGGAGAATCGGACTTCGGAACCCGGCCCATCCAGACAGGCACTTCTGAACCCTAGCGGGCGTCTGGATCGCCGAAGAGCGCCGCGAGGGCGATCGCGGCGACCGGCGGCAGCAGGGCCTACCAGCGGGCCACGATCGAGCCAATGCCGAGATGGATGAGAGCCAACCCCGAGTCCCGCCGCTGAGACGTGCACAGGGTTTTCGTCGAAGCGGGCGATGGGGCTCGAACCCACGACCCTCAGCTTGGGAAGCTAGTACAGGGGGCACGACGCTCGACAACGAGCGGCGACGAACGGACGCAGCCATGCGGGTTTGCGGCCGTTCTACAACTGTGGAATGGCTTGGCTGCTAGGGCTGGTTCTCAGGCGTTTGGGCCAGGATTAGGCCACGCTACGGGCGCCGGAGGATGTCGTGGTTGCAGTTTTTCCGAAGAACGATCGTCGGCCCGTCGTAATGGAACGTCACACGATTCGCGCGATCCACGTACGCCTCCCAGACACCAGGCCGCCCCTGCATCCGGTGCGCCTGCAAACCCGAGTGCCGGGGATCGTCCGCAAGAAGTTCAATGCACCGAGCGATCGCACGCTGCAACGGCAGATCCTTCTTCTTCGCCGTGCGCTTAAACGCCTCCGGAATCTCGACCGCGGGCAACGCTATTCAGCGTCGTCAGCCAACAGCCACTGCGCCGCCTCAGCGCCCGACCCGAAGCGAATGACCTTGCCCTCAGCGAGCTCGCGTAGTGCCTCTGCCTCCCCGGCCTGCCACTCCTCAGTCCAGTAGTAAGCCTGATTCCGCGGCACAAACAACGGCACGTCCCTTGAGGGACCTGCCGACGACGTCTCGAAAACCGGCAGCTCAACGCTCGCCGGGGGCCCGGTTGTCTCGAACGTGGAAAGAGTGATTGTTGCCATCAGCGTGGGTCTCCTGGACTCAGCTTACGCGCGGCCTCGAGGTGGTCAAGGTTTGCACCCAAGGTAGCCATCAGCTCCCTCGCCCGCGCCTCCGTCAATCCCAACCGAACCACGGGCTTAATTGGCACGAAGGCCACACTCTCGACCTGCTTTCTGCGCTCCTCCTCCGTGGCGCCAGCAATCGCCGGCTGCGTCATCTGACCAACGGTCAACACCAACGAATCCAACGTCTGCGAATCAATCTGGCTCACGAAAGCATTCGCGAACAGGATGGGCACGTCCTCCACTC
>JACCRW010000359.1 GCA_013813345.1 Actinomycetota bacterium | reverse complement strand
CCTCGTCGCCGCCCTTCAGCGTCACGTAGGCGACGATTGCCTGCCCGGTGAGCGCGTCCGCCCGGCCGCACACCGCCGCCTCGGCGACCCGCGAATGATCGACGAGCGCCGACTCGACCTCGATCGTCGAGATCCGATGCCCGGACACGTTCATCACGTCGTCGACCCGGCCGAGCAGCCAGAAGTCGCCGTCCTCGTCGATCCGGGCCCCGTCGCCCGCGAAGTAGACGCCCGGGTACTTCGACCAGTACGTCTCGCGGAAGCGCGCGTCGTCCCCGAAGATCCCGCGCGTCATCGCGGGCCACGGCCGCTTCAGCACGAGATAGCCGCCGCCGCCCGGCCCGACTTCCTCACCGGCCTCGTTGAAGACGCCGACATCGACTCCGGGAAATGGCTTCGTCGCAGAGCCCGGCTTCGTCGTCGTCACACCCGGCAGCGGCGTGATCAGCGCCATCCCGGTCTCGGTCTGCCACCAGGTGTCGACGACGGGACAGCGGTCGCCGCCGATGTGCTCCCGGTACCACATCCACGCCTCGGGGTTGATCGGCTCGCCGACCGTCCCGAGCAGCCGCAGCGAGGAGAGCTCGTGCCCCTGCGCGTGCTCCGGCCCCCACTTCATGTGGGCGCGTATCGCGGTCGGCGCCGTGTAGAGGACCGTGACGCCGTAGCGCTCGACGATCGACCACCAGCGATCCTTGTCTGGGAAGTCGGGGGTGCCCTCGTAGAGCACAGACGTCGCGCCGTTGCAGAGTGGCCCGTAGACGATGTAGCTGTGGCCGGTGATCCAGCCGATGTCGGCCGCGCACCAGTAGACGTCCGTCTCCGGCTTCAGGTCGAAGATGTAGCGGTGCGTCGTCGCGACGCCGACGAGGTAGCCGGCGGTCGTGTGCGCGATCCCCTTCGGCTTCGCGGTCGTCCCGGACGTGTACATCAGGAAGAGAAGGTCCTCGGCATCCATCGGCTCGGGCGGGCAGGAAGCGGGGTCGTCGGAAAGCTCGAGCTCGTGCAGCCAGACGTCGCGCCCCTCCTGCATCGGCACGTCGTTCCCGGTTCGCCGCACGACGAGCGAGCGCTTGACTTTCGGAGCCGCGGCCATCGCCTCGTCGGCGGTGCGCTTCAGCGGAACCGTCGTGCCGCGCCGCCAGGCCTCATCCTGCGTCACCAGCACCTCGCAGCCCATGTCGATCATCCGGCCCGAGAGCGAGTCGGCGGAGAAGCCGCCGAAGACGACGGTGTGTGGCGCGCCGAGCCGCGTGCAGGCGAGCATCGCGATAGCGAGCTCCGGGATCATCCCCATGTAGATCGCCACCGGCGTCCCCTTCTCGACCCCGAGCTCCTTGAGCGCGTTCGAAAAGCGGACGACCTCGCGCTGGAGGTCGGCGTAGGTGATCATGCGTCGCTCGCCGGGCTCGCCCTCCCAGTGGTAGGCGACGCGGTCGCCGCGGCCGTTCTCGACGTGCCGGTCAACGCAGTTGTAGGAGACGTTCAGCGTCCCGCCGAGATACCACTTCGCGTATGGCAGCTCCCATTCGTAGAGCTTCGTGAACGGCGCGGACCAGGAGACCCGCTCGCGGCCCTCGGTCTCCCAGAACTCGTCGAAGTCGCGCTCGTAGATCTCGGGCTGGGCGTTCGCCTGGGCGGCGAAGTCGGGAGGCGGTGGATAGCGCCGCTCCTCGACGAAATGTGTCTCGATCGAGCTTTCGCTCACAGCTCGAGTTCGTACGGGAAGCTCGTCAGCACCTCGGCGCCGTCGTCAGTCACGAGCACGAGATCCTCGAGCCGGACGCCGCCGAAGCCGTGCCGGTAGAGGCCCGGCTCGATCGCGATCACGTCGCCGGCCACGAGCTCGCTGTCGAGCCGTCCGACGTTCGGCTGCTCATGCACCTCGAGGCCGACTCCGTGGCCGGTGGCGTGGTAGAAGCCGTCCCGCAGCACCTTCGCGTCACCCTTGTGGAGCTGCGTCGGGTAGCCGTGCTTGTGGAAGAAGTCGCAGACCTCGCTGTGGATCGCCCGGCCGCTCACCCCAGGCCCGACGGCGCCGATCGCGAGGTCGAGCGCCTTGCGGGAGAGCTCGTGGAACTCCGCGATCTCCTCGGGCGCCGGGCCGATCGTGAACGTGCGCGTGAAATCCGCGAAGCAGCCCGTCTCCCGGTCGCGCGGGAAGAGGTCGAAGAGGACGATGTCGTTCGCCGCGATCGGGCCCGAGCCCATGTCGTGGCCGATCGCCGTCTGACTTCCGTGGGAGACGATGAACTCGTCCGCGGCCGAGCCGTGCTCGCCGAACGCGCGCTCGACGGCCTGCTTGACCCGCTCGCAGGTGAGCTGCTCCCCGTCGAGCACGAGCTGGCCCGCGGTGCGCTCGGCGGCTTGCAGAAGTTCGAGCCCCGCGCGCAGTCCGGCCTCGGCGGCCCGGCAGGCGCGGCGGATCCCAGCCAGCTCAGCCTCGTTCTTGATGCGACGTCGTTGGGCGAACGCCGGCTGGTCCACCCTGAGCTCGACCCCGCTTGCGCGCAGGTGATCGGCGTGGCCGGTGGGAAAAGTCGTCGGCACGACGGCGTCCTGTACACCCAGGCCACGTGCCGCCGCCAGCCAGACCTCGCGCCAGAACTCCGTCTCGGCAAGACCGCGCTCAATCAGCTCGTCGTAGCCGAACTCCTCGAGCGTGTGCACCTCGAGGTCGGTGCCGAGGTCGTCGATCCGGCCCTTCTCGAACGAGCTGACCGCAACGAGGCGTTTGCCGCCCACCTCGGCGTACAGGAACGGATCCGGGATTGCGATCGGCACCTCGTGCCGCAGCTCCGAGCTGCGCATCGAGTCGCCGATGATCAGGACGTCGGGCATTGGTCGCGATCCTAACGGCTAGCTTGCGGACGATGAACGACGCCCTCACCGAGCTGAAGCTGCGCCTGGCGGAGATCCACGATCTCGAGAAGACGCTGAGCGTGCTGAGCTGGGATCAGAGGACGACGATGCCGGCGAAGGGTGCTCCGGCACGCGCCGAGGCGCTCGCGACGTTGGGTGGGATCGTGCACGAGCGCTTCGTCGACGACGAGCTCGGACGGCTGCTGGAGCGCGCCGAGCCGCTCGCGGCGCAGCTCGAGTACGACTCCGACGACGCAAGCCTGCTCCGGGTGGTGCGCCGCGACTGGGACAAGGCGCGCCGAGTTCCTGCGGAGCTCGCGGCGGCGTGGCTGCGCGAAGGCTCGAAGGCTCAGGCGGCGTGGTTGGAGGCGCGCGCTGCGTCCGACTTTGCGATCTTCCTGCCTGCGTTTCGCCGCGTCCACGAGGTCGCGCTTCGCTGGGCCGAATGCCAGGAGCCGGGCGACTCGCCCTACGACGCCTTCCTCGACGAGTACGAACCTGGGATGAAGACGGCCGAGGTGCGCGCTGTCTTCGACGTGCTCCGGCCGGAGCTGACTGCGATCGTGCACGAGACAGGCGAGCCTGCGGACGACTCGTTCCTCGACGGCGACTACCCGGTCGCCGCCCAGCAGGAGTTCCTCGAGGAGGTGCTGACACGGTTCGGCTTCGAGGAGGACGCGTGGCGGCTCGACCCGACGGTGCATCCCTTCGCGACCTCGTTCTCGCGCACCGACATCCGGATGACGACGCGCTACCGGCCCGACAACCTGCGCGCAATTTGGGCGGCGATGCACGAGGGCGGCCACGGGCTGACGTACCAGGGTTGCGATCCCGCCCTCGACCGGACACCGCTCGCCGGCAGCGCCTCGCTCGGGCTCGGAGAGTCGCAGAGCAGGCTGTGGGAGAACCTCCTCGGGCGCTCGCTCCCGTTCTGGCGCCGCTTCTATCCGGAGCTGCAGCGACGCTTCCCGGCGCTGGCCGTCGTCGACCTGGAGACGTTCCACCGCGGGATCAACCGAGTGGCGCCGGGCTTGATCCGCGTCGACGCAGACGAGGTCACCTACTCGCTCCACATCATCCTCCGCTTCGAGCTCGAGCAGCGGCTCGTGGACGGCTCGCTCGCGCTCGAGGAGCTGCCGGAGGCCTGGAACGCGGGGATGTGGGAGTTCCTCGGCATCGAGGTGCCCGACGACGCGCGCGGCGTGCTCCAGGACGTGCACTGGTCGCGCGCCGCCTATGGCTACTTCCCGACCTACGCGCTCGGGAACGCGATCTCGGTGCAGATCTGGCGGCACGTCGAGCGTTCGATCCCCGATCTCGACACGCAGATCGAGGCCGGCGAGTTCGCCGAGCTCTACGGCTGGCTCCGCGACCGGCTGTACCGGCACGGCCGCAAGTTCACGCCGCTCGAGACGCT
>JACCRW010000304.1 GCA_013813345.1 Actinomycetota bacterium | reverse complement strand
GCCGTCGCCGAGGTTGCCGCGGCGAAGGCGCGCGGGCTCGAGGTGATCGTGACCGACCACCACCGGCCGGGGGAGACCCTGCCCGACTGCCCGATCGTCGCAACCCGTCCCTCCGACTACCCCTTCCCGGAGCTCTGCGGCACGGGTGTCGTGCACAAGCTCGCGCAGGCGCTGCTCGGAGTCGACCACGCAGCGGTCAGGCGACACGCGGACCTCGTCGCGCTCGCGACGATCGCCGACGTTGTGCCGCTCCTCGACGAGAACCGCTCGCTGGCGATCGCCGGCCTGCGCGCGCTTGCTCGCACGCAGAAGCCCGGATTGCGCGCCCTGATGCGCTCCGCGCACGTCGATCCGGCAGCCGTCGACTCGAGCTCTGTCGGCTTCCGGCTGGCGCCGCGGATCAACGCCGCCGGCCGGCTCGGACGCCCCGACGCCGCGCTCGACCTCCTGCTGACCGAGGACAACGACGAGGCGACACGTCTCGCCGGAGAGCTCGAGACGCTGAACCGCGATCGGCAGGCCGTCGAGGACCGGATCCTGCGAGCCGCCGTCGCGGAGGTCGAGAGCTGGCCCGAGCCCAAGCGCAGCCGTCGCGGCTACGTGCTCTCGGGCGAGGACTGGCACGAAGGTGTGATCGGGATCGTCGCCTCGCGGCTCGTCGAGCGCTTCAACCGACCCGTCGTGATGATCGCCGGAGCCGAGGGCGCCTGGAAGGGCTCGGGGCGTTCGGTGCCCTCGTTCGACCTGCACGGCGGCCTGGCGGCTTGTTCGGCCCGCCTCGAGCGGTTCGGCGGCCACCGCGCCGCGGCCGGACTCTCGATCCTTCCGGAGAACCTCGAGGCGTTCGCGACGGACTTCGCCGCGCACGCCGACGCGCATCTCGGTGACGACGAGCTCGCGCCGCTGACGAGGATCGACGCGATCGTGCCCGGCGCGTCGCTCACGCTCGGGCTCGCACAGGAGCTCGCGCGGCTCGCGCCCTTCGGTCTCGGCAACCCCGACGTGACGCTGCTCGTGCCGAGTTGCGAGCCGGTGAATCCCGGACTGGTCGGCGACGGCAAGCACCTGCGCTTCCGCGTCCGGCACCAGGGCCGCGACGCGGGCTCGGCGATCGCGTTCGGCCTCGGCTCCCAGCTCGACCGCCTCCTCAGGCCTGTCCGCTACGACCTCGCTTGCCGCCTGAAGGAGAACCGCTGGAACGGCACCGTCGCGCCGCAGCTCGTGATCCGGCGCCTCTTCGACGCGCCGGACGGCTACGAGGATCTCCGCGATCACCTCGTCCGCCTGTGGAAGCAGGGCGAGAGCGCCTGGACGGGCGAGGCACGCACCGTCTTCGCAGAGCTCGAGCTCGATGCGGGGGCGAAGCGCCAGCTCTACGAGTCGGAGGCGTTCAGGGCGCTGCTCGCCGGCGACGCGGCCGAGTCGCTACCGCGCGCCGCTTAACGACGCACGGAGCGTCTTTCGCGGCGCCTCGTGACGGGCGGCGCGGGCCGAATCGTCGAGCGAGACGAGAACGCGCGCGAGCTTCGTCGCCTTCCGGATCTGTCTGCGTCGGCGAAGCACGGGCGTCTCCATTCCCCTCTCGAACGCACACTCCTCCGGGGGAGGTTCGACCGGAAAGGCGCTGAGTACACTGGACCTATGGCCGTGCTCGACGTCGAACGGCATCACCAGGACCTCGTCAACGAGCTGATCGCCGCTGCCGAGGCGTACAACCCCGGCGTCGACAAGGAGCTCCTGGCCCGCGCGTTCCACTACGCGGCCGCCGCTCACGAGGGCCAGGTGCGCCGCTCCGGCGAGCCGTTCGTCCATCACCCCTGGGGCGCCGCCAAGATCTGCGCCGAGCTCCGCCTTGACGAGCAGTCCGTCGCCGCCGCGCTCCTCCACGACGTCGTCGAGGACACGGAGGTAGAGCTCGACGACATCCGCGCGGAGTTCGGGGACGAGATCGCGGTGCTCGTCGAGGGCGTCACGAAGCTGACGCGGACGAGCTTCCAGAGCCGCGAGCAGGCCGAGGCCGAGAACTACCGCAAGATGATCGTGGCGATGGCGCAGGACGTCCGCGTGATCCTGATCAAGCTCGCCGACCGCCTTCACAACATGCGCACGATCGAGTACCAGGGCAAGCAGACCCAGGTGCGCAAGGCGAAGGAGACGCTCGAGGTCTACGCGCCGCTCGCCCACCGGCTCGGGATCCACGCCCTCAAATGGGAGCTGGAGGACCGATCGTTCGAGGTCCTCCATCCGCGCAAGTACGCGGAGATTCGGGAGATGGTCGCCGACCGCCGCGACGATCGCGAGTCGCAGGTCGCGCTCGCCGGGCAGGTGCTGAAGGCCGAGCTCGACAAGGTCGACATCCCGGCCGACATCTCCGGCCGCGCGAAGCACTTCTATTCGATCTACGACAAGATGGCCAAGAAGGGCCGGGAGTTCAACGAGATCTACGACCTGACGGCGATGCGGGTCACCGTCGAGCGCTCGGG
>JACCRW010000256.1 GCA_013813345.1 Actinomycetota bacterium | reverse complement strand
GCGCAGGTCGCACTCGAGCGCCTGCTCGCCCGCCTGCCAGGAGTGCAACTCGACCCGGCCAGGCCGAGCGCGCCGCGCGGGCTCGTCTTCCGCAAGCCGCCGACCCTGTGGGCGCGCTGGGAGGCGCCACGCTGACGAGATGCCAGACGCCCTGATCGTCGACGCCGTCCGCAGCCCGATCGGGAAGCGGAACGGCTCGCTCTCCGGGACGCGTGGCGACGATCTCGCTGCGCAGGTGCTGAACGGCCTCGTCGCCCGGCACGACCTCGATCCGGCCGAGGTCGAGGACGTGCAGATGGGCTGCGTGACGCAGATCGGCGAGCAGGGCTGGAACATCGGCCGGATGGCGCCGATGGTCGCCGGCTGGCCCGAGACCGTTTGCGGGACGACCGTCGACCGGCAGTGCGGCTCCTCGATGCAGACGAACTTCAATGCGGCTGCGGCGGTCTGGGCCGGGCAACTCGACGTGGTCATCTCCGCCGGTGCAGAGTCGATGTCGCGCGTGCCGATGGGCTCGAACGGCGGCGACATCTCCGAGCAGGTGACCGAGCGCTGGCAGATCGTTCCTCAGGGGATCTCGGCCGAGGCGATCGCCGCCGAGTGGGAGATCTCCCGCGAGGCACTCGACGCGCTCTCGCTCGAGTCGCACCGCCGCGCGCTCGCCGCGATCGAGGCCGGGAACTTCGAGAACGAGATCGTTCCCGTGGAGATCGGCGCTGCCGGCGCGGCCGTCCTCTTCGGCGTCGACGAGGCGCCGCGCACGGACACCTCCGCAGAGAAGCTTGCCGCGCTCGCGCCCGCATTCATCCCGGACGGCGTCGTCACTGCCGGGAACTCGAGCCAGATCGTCGACGGCGCCGCGGCCGTGCTCGTGACGAGCGAAGCCGCAGCGTCGCGCCTCGGACTCGAGCCGCGCGCGCGCTTCGTCTCGTTCGGCCTTTCGGGCGTCGATCCGTACCGGATGTTGCATGGGAACCCCGAGGCCTGCCGCAAGGCGCTCGAGCGGGCGGGGCTGACCTGGGACGACATCGCGGTGATCGAGGTCAACGAGGCCTTCGCCTGCGTCGTCCTTCAGTTTGCGAAGGATGCGGGTCTCGAGGATCGCTTCGCGGACATCAACCCGAACGGCGGCGGGATCTCGCTCGGGCATCCGCTCGGCGCCACCGGCGCGCGCGTCACCGCGACGCTGCTGAACGAGCTCGAGCGCCGCGAGGCCCGCTACGGGATCGCCTGTATGTGCATCGGCTTCGGCCAGGCGATCGCTGCGGTGATCGAGCGCGTCTAGCGATGGAGCTCCCGGGTCAGGAGCTCGTCGAGCGCGGGCTCGCCGACCTGAGACGCGGCGACAAGACCGTCGAGGCGCTGCTCGTCTCAATCGCGGCGCCGAGACTCCGCGCGACCGGCCTCGACGTTCCCGAGCCGCTGCCCGATCCCGAGCTCTCGCTGTACGAGCTACTGCGCCGCGAGCACGGAGACGATGCCCACGGCCGCTACAACGCCCTCGTGCGCAGGCTCGTCAGCTACGAGCGCGCGGCCGAATGCGCGAGGTAGTCGACGCGGAGAGCGTTCAAGCCTTCATGCGGGCGCTCGGCGCCGAGGCAGACGAGGAGGCGGTCGCGTACCTGACCGGAGGCACGACCGCGGTTCTCGTCGGTTGGCGCGCCACGACCGTCGACATCGACCTGAAGCTCGTGCCGGAGTCGGAACGACTCTTGCGCGCGCTCGTGCGATTGAAGGACGAGCTCGGGGTGAACGTCGAGCTTGCCTCGCCGGCCGAGTTCATTCCGATTGCTGAGGGGTGGGAGGAGCGGAGCCCGTTCGTGGCCCGCGAGGGCAAGCTGACCTACCGGCACTTCGATCCCGTCGCCCAGGTGCTGGCGAAGCTGGAGCGGGGCCACGCCCGCGATCTCGGCGACGTCCGCGCGTTGATCGAGCATGGACTCGTGGACGAGAGCGAGTTGCTCTCGTCTTTCAAGCAGATCGAGTCCGAGCTCTACCGTTTCCCGGCGATCGACGCGGGCGCCTTTCGCCGGCGCGTCGAAGAGCTTGTCGACCAGCCCTAGGCCGGCTGCGGCAGCTCGAGCCTGACGTCGGCGCAGACCTCGGCGGCGAGCTCGAGGAAGGCTCGCGCGGCTGGGGAGCGGTGGCGGTCGCCGTGCCAGGCGAGAGCGATCCGGCGTTCCGGGATCCCCGGATCGAGGCCGAGCACGCGGACCCGATCGTCGTGGACGTCGACGGTGAGGAGAGGGACGAGGGCGGCGCCGAGGCCCGCCGCGACAAGACCCTGCAGGGTGCCGTTGTCGTCCGAGCGGAACCCGATGTCGGCGCGAAGCCCGCGAAGCTCGAGGTCCCGCTCGACGAACGAGGTGCTGCGGCAGGCACGGTTGCCGATCACCGCCAGCCCGTCGAGCTCGCCGAGGCTCGCGCGCTCGCGATCGGCAAGCTCGTGGTCGGCGGGAACGACGAGGACGTAGGGGTCGCTCATCAACTCCTGGAACTCGAACGGCCCCTCCAGCAGCGGGAGCATCGCGAAGGTCAGGTCGAGCTCGCCGCGCTCGACGAGCCGCAGGAGATCGTCGTCCGAGGTGGACTCCTTGAGCTCGAGCTCGACCCGCGGCCAGGCGTCGAGGAAGCGGCGCATCAGCTCGGGAATCACCTTGGCGCCGACGCTCTGGAAGGTGCCGATCCGTAGCCCACCGGCCTGCCCCTGGACGAGCGCCGTCATGTCGGCCTGTGCGGCGTGCAGCCGGGCGACGATCGCCTCGGCGTGGCGCAGGAGCAGCCTGCCCGCCTCGGTCAGCGAGACGGCTCGCGGGCCGCCTGGCCGTTCGAGCAGGCGCTCGCCGATGATGCGCTCGAGTGTTTGGATCTGCTGGCTGATCGCCGACTGCGTATAGCCGAGCGCCTCCGCAGCGCGACCGAAGGAGCCTTCGCGCGCGACTGCCTCGAGTGCAGCCAGATGCCGCACCTCGACTCCCAGCCAGCGCTCCGAGGAACGATCAGGTTCCATGATCGAAGCGAACACTACCTCGACTTGTGCTTATGACGCAAACCGCCGACACTCCCAGCATGGCAATCGCAGTGATCATCTTCATCGTCGCGATCGGCCCGCTCGCCGTCGCGTTCGGCGCCGACTCGAGGATCGACGAGCGGGCTCATCGGCGCCGGTGGCGCGGCGTCGCATAGGTGATGAGCGGCCGCGGGCCCTCGCGGCCGCGGTCGTGGCGCGTCGGCGGATCGTGCTCCGAGAGGCAGGGCCGGCCGACGAGGTGTCCCTATCCCGCTTGGCGCAGCTCGCCGACCGGCGGCTGCCGCCGAGCCCGCTCCTCGTCGCCGAGGTCGACGGCGAGCTGCTGGCCGCTCGCGGCGCGGACGGGCTGCACATCGCCGACCCCTTCAGCGCGACCTGCGACTTGATCGACCTGCTCGACTTGCGCGCCGAGCAGCTTCACGCCGCCGCGGCCTGATCCCGTAGGATCCGCCGCCGTGACTGAGATCGGCAAGGTCGGGATCGTCGGGCTCGGGGCCATGGGCGCCGGGATCGCGCAGCTCTCCGTCGAGGCGGGGGTCGAGACAGTCGGCCGCGAGGTCACGGCGGAGCTCGGCGAGCAGGCGCGCGACCGGATCGGGCATTTCCTAACGCGCAAGGTCGAGAAAGGCGTACTCGAAGCGGCGGCTCGCGACGCTGCGATGTCGCGACTGACCCTAACCACCGAGCTCGAAGAGCTCGGTGGTTGCGACCTCGTGATCGAGGCGATCGTCGAGGAGCTCGAGCCGAAGCGGGATCTCTTCGCCGAGCTCGATCGGATCGTCAGCCCCGAGGCGGTGCTCGCGACCAACACCTCCGCGCTCTCCGTGACGGAGATCGCCGCGGCGACGAGCCGTCCGGAGCGCGTCGTCGGGATGCACTTCTTCAATCCGGCGCCGCTGATGCCGCTCGTCGAGATCGTGCGTGCCGAGCTGACCGAGGACGAGCCGTTCGACGCCGCCTTCGCCTTCGGCGAGCGGATCGGGAAGACGCCGATCCGCTGCTTCGACACTCCCGGCTTCGTCGTCAACCGCGTCCTGATCCCGCTCCTGAACGACTGCATCCGAGTCCTGGACGAGTCGCGCGTCAGCCCGGAGGATCTCGACAAGGGCCTGAAGCACGGCGCGGGTTGGCCGATGGGCCCCTGCGCGCTCGTCGACCTCGTCGGGATCGACGTCCACGTGCATGCGTCCGAGGCGCTCTACGAGAAGACGCGTGAGCAGCGAATGGCGCCGCCCGCGCGACTCGTCGCGATGCGGAACGCGGGCCTGCTCGGCCGCAAGTCCGGCCGCGGCTTCTACCGCTACGACGACTAGGGTCCGCTGAAGATCCGCTGCAGGGCCGGAGCGTCCGCCTCGCGGCAGAGGACGTGCACCTCGTCGTCCTCGGCAAGGACGGTGCCGCCGTCGACGGGATGCGGCTTGCCCTCGCGGACGATCGCGCTGACCCACGCCCGCTCCGCGAGTGGAAGCTCTCGCACGGCCTTGCCGTTCGCGAACGCGCCGGCGCCGACGCGAAACGGTCGCAGCCTCGTCGAGTCGTGCTCGATCCGGCGCATCGGCACCCGCAGCCGAGCCGCGGCGGTGGGCACGAACGTCCCCTGGACGACCACCGAGAAGAGGACGACGACGAAGACGATCCCGTAGATCGTGCGCCCGTCCTCGACGCCGCCGATCAGGGCCAGCGCCGCGAGCAAGATCGGCACGGCGCCCTTGAGCCCGCTCCACATCACGAACAGGCGCTCGCCCCAGTTGAGTCGGACTGGGGCGAGGAGGGCTCCCACGACGAGCGGGCGGATCACGAAGCCGAGGAGGACCGCGAGCACGAGGCCGTCGAGCCAGATCTCGTTCTCGACGAGCTCGTCGAGCTCGATCGTGAGGCCGAGCGCGGCCAGGACGACGATCTCGGCCAGGCTGGAGAGCGAGCCGAGGAACCCTTCGATCTCGCCCTTGCGCGGGGCGGCCGCGTCTCCGATCAGGATCCCGGCGATGAAGACCGCCAAAAAGCCCGAGCCGTGGATCGTGGTTGCGACGCCGTAGATCACGCCTGCCGCCGCGAGCACGCGGAGCGGGTAGAGCGCCGGCTCGGGAAGCGAGACGCGCCGCATCAGCGGCAAGAGCACCGCGGCGCCCGCGATCCCGACTGCCGCGCCGCCGACCATCTCGATCGCGAACTCCTCGACCACGGTCCAGAAGCTGCCGTCGGCAGAGGTGGCGAGCTCGATCATCCCGATCATCAGCGCGATCCCGGCCGGGTCGTTCGCACCCGACTCGCCCTGGAGGATCGTTCCGGTGCGACCGCGGATCTCGCGACCGCTGAGCACCGAGAACGTGACCGCGGGATCCGTCGGCGCGAGCGCGGCGCCGAGGAGTCCACTCGTGATCCAGCTGAAGTCGAGCAGGTAGTGCGCCGCGACCGCGATCAGTGCCGCGGTCGCGAAGGTTCCGAGGACGCCCAGGGAGAGGATCGGGACGAGCGAGCCGCGGAAGCGCCGCCAGCCGATGTGCATGCCGCCGTCGAAGAGGATCACGATCAGGGCGACGACGGCGAGCCGCTCGACCGTCACGAACGAGATCGCGCTCCCGAGCCGGGGCGAGAGGTCCGAGGCGACCGCGGCTGCGACGAGGAAGAGGGCAGCGCTCGGGATCGCGATCCGCTCGATCGCGCTGCGGCCGAAGAGCGCGAGCGAGAACCCGGCCGCGACGACGAGGATCATCTCGGCAAAGGTGCCGATCTCGTTCATCCGAGGGACTCTAGACTCGCATACACTTTCCTTACATGACCCTGACCCTCGGCACACGCGGCGTGTCGATACTGCCTCCCATGCGGAAGCTGCTGGCCCTCCTCGCGCTGCTCGCGCTCGCTGCGCCAATCGCGGCTGTAGCCGCTCTGCGCTCCGGCGAGGGAACGCTCTCGGTTGAGGACGCCTGGGGCCGAGTGACGGTGCAGGCGAAGGGCGCGATGCTCGGCCGGATCGTCCACGGCAGCGTCGTCGTTCATGACCTGTCGCCGAATGACGGCTTCGACCCGTACGTGGCCGGCTTCGACGCTGTGAAGCTCGTCGGCGACACGGGGGTCCATTACAGCGGTCGCAATCTGCGCTTCCGGCTGATCGGCGGCTCGTATCGGATTGTCGTCAAGGGCTCGGGGATCGACCTCTCGGTCGTGGCGAACGGCTCGGCGACGCTCGAGGGCGAC
>JACCRW010000190.1 GCA_013813345.1 Actinomycetota bacterium | reverse complement strand
AGCTGACGCTCGGCAAGAAGGGCAAGGTGCTCTCGGGCGAGCGCGCCTACGACAACGTCTATCTCGACGACACGCTCGTCGGGCCCGCCCCCACGGTTGCCAACACGACGCCCAGCTTCTCCCGCTTCTGCTCCGGCTCGGTCGCCGGCCCGGAGCTGGGCTTCGACCGCCAGATTTACCTCACGAACGAGGAGTCCACCGGCGCGAGCACGTTCGACGGCAAGGGCGGTCTCGCGGTGGCGGTCTTCGACAACGAGGCGCACGCCCTCACCTCTCTCGGCCACTTCGCCTGGGAGAACGCGCTCGTGCAGCCGAACACCGGCAGGTTCACGGTGATCATGTCCATGGAGGACGGCCCGGCGAGCCAGGATCGGGCGCAGGGCAACAGCCAGCTCTACATGTACGTCGGCGAGAGGGATCGGAGCAGGGGGCCAGCGTGCTCGAGCGGAACGGGCTCGTGGGCGGCACGCTCTACGTGTTCCGCTCGAACAACCTGGCGCAGAACAGCGAATCCACCTTCCTGTCCGGCTCCCTGCAGGGTGAATGGGTCTCGCTCGGAAACGTCAGCTCGCTCACCGACGTGCAGCTCGAGGCCGCGAGCGACGCCGTCAACGCGATGATCTTCGCCCGGCCCGAGGACGGCGCCTTCAACCCGAACGAGGCCAACGAGTACTTCTTCGTCACGACGGGCGAGGGGACGGGGAATGCGCTCGGCCGCCTCTACTCGCTCGAGCTGACCGGCAGGGACTCGACCGGGCCGGCGAACCTGACCATCGAGTACAACGCCGACACCGTGATCGCGGCCGGCGGCGACATCGCGATCAGCCCGGACAACATCGACGCGAGCCGCGATTACCTGATGATCAACGAGGACGGCACGACCACGAGCCGCCGGGTCATGGCAAGCAAGAACCGGGACGGCTCGATCTGGCGCTTCGATCTCGACAGGAACGGCGTCGATGTCTCCTCGGCGCTTCGCGTGGCCGAGCTCAACCAGCCCGGTCGCGACCGGATCCCGGTTCTCCCGGGCGTCTGGGAGACGAGCGGGATCATCGACACCGCGGAGTTGTTCGGCAAGGACACCTGGCTCTTCGACGTGCAGGCGCACTCGCCGACGACGACGCCGAGGCCGAACACCGTGGAGGACGGTCAGCTGCTGCTGCTGGTCGGTCCGAACGACAAGAACGACCGCGACGACGACAACTAGATCACCGCTCGTCTGTTGCACGGCCGGCGTCCCGCTTCGTGCGGGGCGCCGGCTGCTCAGGCCCGTTCCGGGTTACCGGAAGGCCGAGCCTCGATTCGGCGGCGGCTCCTCGCCGCCGACCGTGATCCAGTACTCGAAGCCCTCGCGCAGGAGCCCGTCGCCGGCTCGCCAGAAGGCGGCCATGCGGAAGGTCGCGTCCGGCGCGACGATCTCGATCTCGGCAGCCGCGCTGTCGCCCTCGCCGACCACGCGCAGCACGGACAGCTCGCCCCACGGCTCCGGGTAGCTGCGCTGGAACTCGATCACGTTCGCGCGGCCGGCGAGCCTCTCGGCCGTCGCCGGCATCTCGACGACCGCGTCGCTGTGGAGCAGATCGGCCGCCGCTCCCCAATCGCGGCGCTGGTACGCCTCGTAGAGCTGCCGGACGAGCTTCGCTGCCTCCGTCATCGCTGGGCGTCGAAGGTGCCGAACTCGGCGCGGAGGACGTTGCAGATCTCGCCGATCGTGCAGGCGGCGCGGAGCGCGTCGTGCATCGGCGGCAGCAGGTTCTCGCTGCCTCCCGCGACGCGGGCGACCTCGGCGAGCGCGGCGTCCGCGGCTGCCGCGTCCCGCTCGGCGCGCACCCGCTGCGTCCGCTCGATCTGCCTGCGTTCGGCCTCGGGGTCGAGCCGGTGCAGCTCGACCTTCTCGCCCTCGGCCTCCGAGAACCGGTTGACGCCTACGATCACTCGCTCTCCGGATTCGACGTCCGCGTTCCAGCGGTAGGCGGCTTCCTCGATCTCACCCTGGACGTAGCCCTGCTCGATCGCGGCGACCGCGCCGCCGAGCTCGTCGATGTG
>JACCRW010000182.1 GCA_013813345.1 Actinomycetota bacterium | reverse complement strand
GACGGCGACAACCACAACCGGAGCTGGAACCACGGCGTCGAGGGCGAGACCGACGACCCTCGGGTGAACGAGCTGCGCGAGCGGCAGCAGCGGAACTTCCTCGCGACACTCTTCCTCTCGCAGGGCGTGCCGATGCTGCTCGGCGGCGACGAGCTCGCGCGGACGCAGGGCGGGAACAACAACGGCTACTGCCAGGACAACGAGGTCTCCTGGTTCGACTGGCGCCTGGACGAGCGCGCCGAGCGGCTGCTCGCGTTCACGAAGCAGTTGATCGACTTCCGCGCGCGCCATCCGGTCTTCCGCCGGCGTGACTTCCTCCGCGGCGAGGAGACGCTCGGCTCCGGCTCGCCCGACGTCTGGTGGTTCCGGCCGGACGGGCGCAAGATGACGCAGCGGAACTGGCAGGCCGGCGACACCCACACGCTCGGCGTCTTCCTGAACGGGGCGGAGATCCCGACCGTGAGCGCGCACGGCGCGCCGGTGCTCGACGACACCTTCCTGATCCTCTTCAACGCCGACGAGGAGGGGGTCGTCTTCACGTTGCCGGCCGTCTCGTTCGGGCGCCGCTGGGAGCAGGAGCTCTCGACGGCCGACCCGGAACGGGAGGTCGGCGTCGACGTCTTTCCGGCGCGGGGCGTCGTTCCCGTCGAAGGTCGCTCGCTCGTCGTCCTCCGCCGGATCGCGTAGATGCCTGCGTTCAGGTGCACGTACCGGCTCCAGCTCGGGCCGGGGCTCGGCTTCGAGGAGGCGCGGGCGCTCGTGCCGTACCTGTGCGACCTCGGTGTCTCGCACCTCTACCTCTCGCCCTCGCTTCAGGCGCGCGCGGGCTCGACGCACGGCTACGACGTCGTCGATCCGACGCGGATCTCGGAGGATCTCGGCGGGGAGGACGCGTTCCGGGCGCTCTGCGAGGCGGCACAGGAAGCCGGCCTCGGCGTCCTCCTCGACATCGTCCCGAACCACATGGCGACGAGCGAGGAGGAGAATCCGTTCTGGCGTGATCCGCTCTGGCGGGCGAAGTTCTTCGACCTCGACTGGCGCACCGGGACGCACCGGCGCTTCTTCGACGTGGGCGAGCTCGCGGGCGTGCGGATGGAGGACCCGGAGGTCTGGGAGGCGACGCACGCGAAGGTCGTCGAGCTCGCGCGTGAGGGGTTGATCGACGGCCTCCGGATCGATCATCCGGACGGGCTCGCGAACCCGCGCCGCTATCTGGAGCGGCTGCGGGAGGCCGGGATCGAGCACGTCTGGATCGAGAAGATCCTCGAGCCCGGGGAGCGGCTGCGCGACTGGCCGGTCGAGGGGACCGTCGGCTACGAGTTCCTGAACGACGTCGGCGCCCTCTTCGTCGATCCGGTCGGCGAGGAGCCGCTGACCCGCTTCTACGACGAGTTCACGGACGACCGGCAGCCGTTTGCCGAGCACGCCGCGGCGGCGAAGCTCCAGGAGGCGCGGACGACGTTCGCCGACGAGGTGGAGCAGCTCGCGGCGAAGCTGCCGTTCGAGGTCGATCTCGGGCTTGCGCTCGCGTCGTTCCACGTCTACCGGACGTACGTCGAGCCTGACTCCGGCCTCGTCGCGCCCGAGGACGTCGAGGCCGTTCGCGCCGCCAGGCTCCCGAAAGAGCTCGAGCGGATCCTCCTCTTCGACGAGCGCGGGCACGACGCCTTCGTGCAGCGGTTCCAGCAGACGACGCCGCCGGTGCATGCGAAGGGGGTCGAGGACACGGCCTTCTATCGATGGAACCGGCTCGTCGCGCTGCACGAGGTCGGCGGCGACCCCGCCCGTTTTTCGATCTCGGTGGAGCAGTTTCACCGTGCGAACCTCGAACGGGGCGAGCGCTTCCCGCTGCACCTGCTCTCGACGATGACCCACGACACGAAGCGCAGCGCCGATACACGGGCGCGGATCGGGGTGCTCGCGTCGGTGGCGGACGAATGGTGCGAGCGCGTGCGGCGCTGGCACGAGCTGACGGGCGGCTCGGAGGATCCGAACGAGGAGTACCTCGTCTACCAGACGTTGATCGGGGCGTGGCCGATCGACCAGGCTCGCCTGGAGCAGTACCTGGAGAAGGCGCTGCGCGAGGCGAAGGTTAACACGACCTGGGTCGAGCAGAACCTGGAGTGGGAGGACGCCGTCAAGTCGTGGGCGACCGGCCTGCTCGCCCATGAGGCGTTCCTCGCCGACTTCGTCCCCTTCGCGGAGCGGATCGCGGCGCGCGGTCGCGAGGTCTCGCTCGGGCAGGTGCTGCTCAAGCTGACGTGTCCCGGCGTCCCCGACCTCTACGGCGGCGACGAGGTCGAGCTCCTGGCGCTCGTCGACCCGGACAACCGC
>JACCRW010000178.1 GCA_013813345.1 Actinomycetota bacterium | reverse complement strand
CCTTGATCACGTCGGCAGCGGTGCCCTGCATCACCGAGTTGACGGCGAGTCGCTCCCCGAGCGAGCGCGTTTGCCGGTTCATCGCCCGGATCTCGGGCACGGGCCGGCGGCGCCCGAGGAGCGTCGTCACGTAGCCGTCGCGCTTGGCCTGCTCGATCGTCCGCTCGATGAAGTCCTGCACGTGCGGGAACCGCGCGAGGTACGTGTCTATGTAGGCCTGCGCCTGCTCGCGTGGGATCTCGAGGTTCTCCGACAGGCCGAACGACGAGATCCCGTAGATGATCCCGAAGTTGACCATCTTCGCGACGTTGCGCTCGTCCTTCGTCAACGTCGCCTGATCCTTCCCGAGCACTTCGGCGGCCGTGCGCGCGTGGATGTCCTCGTTGTGCGCGAACGACTCCCTCAGAACCGGCTCGCCCGAGACGTGCGCGAGGATCCGCAGCTCGACCTGGCTGTAGTCGGCCGAGAGGAGGCGGTGACCCTCCTCGGCGACGAATGCGGAGCGGATCTCGCGACCGAGCTCGGTGCGGATCGGGATCGCCTGCAGGTTCGGGGCGGTGGTCGAGAGCCGGCCGGTCGAGGCGACCGTCTGGTTGAAGGTCGTGTGGAGGCGGCCGTCCTCGGCCGAGATCAGCGAGGGGAGTGGTCCGAGATAGGTGTTGATCAGCTTCGAGAGCTCGCGCCATTCCTCGAGCACGGGGACGATCGCGTGGTCGGCCCGGATCGAGCGGAGAACGCGCGTGTCGGTCGAGTAGCCGGTCTTGCCCTTGCGGCCGGGGGTCAGCTCGAGCTTCTCGAAGAGGATCCGCGCAACCTGCTGCGTCGAGCCGAGCATGAACTCCTCGCCCGCGAGCTCGTACGCCTTCGCCTCGAGCTCCTCGAGCCGGTCGACGAGCCGCGCGGTGATCTCACCCATTCGATACGTGTCGATCTTGACGCCCGCAATCTCCATCGCCGCGAGCACGCCCGTGAGGGGCAGCTCGATGTCGCGGTAGAGATGCTCGGAGCCGCGCTCGAGCACCCGCTCCAGCATCCGCTCGATCAGCCGCAGCGGAGCCTCCGCACGACGGACGAGGGCGGCCGTTTCCTCCTCCGCGGCGGGCTCGGGCAGCACCTCGAGCCCGTACTCGGCGCTCAAGTCATCGAGCGCGTACTCGGCCCGGCCCGGATCGATCAGGTACGCCGCGATCATCGTGTCGTCGACGGCGAGCACCTTGAGCGACTTCGCGTCGTGGACGACGAGCTGCGGCTGGCCAAGTAACAGACTGTTACTTGGTCTCGCCGCTACGACCACGCCGTTCGAGGTCGCGACGGCCACCCGGTCGGCGTCGGCCGCATAGCCTCTCCACTCCACGATCGGAGGCAGCTCCCCCTCGCGCCAGGCGACCGCAGTTCCCTCGACGTGGAGGGTGAGTGCCGCCGGCACCGCCTCGTCCAGCTCGTCGACGCGGCCGAGCAGGTTACGGAACTCGAAGCGCCGGAACATCTCGCGGAGCTTCGACCGGTCGGGCGGGCTGAGCGAGAGCTCAGACGGCTCCCAGTCGAGGTCGAGCTCCCGCCGCATCGTCGCCAGATCCTTCGAGGCGCGCGCTTGCTCGGCGTGCTCGGTGATGTTCTTGCGGCGCGCCGGCGAGAGCTCGTCCGCATGCTCGATCACCGACTCGAGCGAGCCGTACTGCGCGATGAGCTGCCCCGCCGTCTTGTCGCCGATCCCGGGGACGCCGGGAATGTTGTCGCTCGTGTCGCCCTTCAGCCCGATGAAGTCCGGCACCTGGTCGGGGCGGACGCCGTAGCGCAGCTCAACGCGCTCGGGCGTGTAGACATTCACGTCCGAGACCCCGCGCGGGGTCATCATCAGGCAGACGTTGTTGGAGCAGAGCTGGAATGCGTCGCGGTCGGTGGAGACGACGCACGTCTTCACCCCAGCGGCGTCGGCGCGCGTCGCGAGCGTCGCGATCACGTCGTCCGCCTCCCAGCCCTCGAACTCGAGATTGCGGTAGCCGAACGCCTCGACGATCGGCCGGAAGTGCGGGAACTGCTCCCGCAGGAGGTCCGGCATCGGCTTGCGGCCCTCCTTGTAGACGACGTCGGCCGCCTCGGCGACCGCTGTCCGGTGCACGGGTCGCGAGTCCCAGGCGACCGCAACCCCCCTCGGCCGGTAGTCCGCCAGCAGCTTGAAGAGCATGTTTGTGAAGCCGAGGAGCGCGTTCGTCGGCTGGCCGTCGCTCGTCGCCAGCTCCTCCGGGAGCGCGAAGAACGCGCGGTAGGCGAGGTTGTTCCCGTCCACGAGGAAGAGGTCGGACTCTCGCGCCGGGCCGTCGTCGAGCTCGAGCTCCTGCCCCGTCAGCGTCTTCGGCGCCATCCCTTCGAGTCTACGGCAGCGCTCGCGAGCCGACCTTGTGTTGGAACAACACAAGGTCTTCGGGTCGCGAATCGCGGCCGTAACCCAGAAGCGCCTTGTGTTGGAACAACACAAGCGTTCTTCGCAGGTATCGTCGGCCGGCCGTGGAGTACGCCGCTGCAGCCTCCGCTCCGACGCGCCCGAAGGTTCAGCAGTCGGCGTGACGCGGCGGATCCCGATCCCATCGGGCTCGCGGATCACGGTTCTGAACGCGCCCGACGATGCACTGGTCCTGCGCCCGGATTCGGCGCCGCAGGCGGTCGGCGACGTCGGCGCGGCCGTGCGCGAGGCGCTGCGCTTCCCGCTCTCCGGCCCTCCGCTCGAGGCGCTGGTCGACCGCCGGGGGCGTGCGACGCTCGTCGTCGAGCTGCCGGAGCTGCCGCTCCCGGGCGCGCCCGGCGATCCGAGGCAGGCCGCGCTCGAGGCGACGATCGCCGAGCTCGAGCGGCTCGGCCTCCCCTCGCAGCGCCAGACGATCCTCGTCGCCGGCGGACTCGCGCGCCGCGCCGGACAGCGAGAGCTCGAGACGCTGCTCGCTCCGACTGCGGCTCGTGGATTTCGGGGCGCCGTCGCCGTGCACGACGCTGAGGATCCCGACCTCGTGGAGATCGGAGCCGCCGGCCGAACCTCCCTTCGCGTCAACCGGTTGCTCGTCGAGACCGAGCTCGTCGTCACCGTCACGGCTGCGGAAACCGTCCTGCACGGAGGCCCCGGCGCGCTCGTCCGCGCCGGCTCGGCAGAGGTCGTGCGCGGTGCGGGCGCCTACTCGCTGCTCGAGACGGCGGCCTCGCGTGGCTGGCAGATCGGGCGCGCACTCGAGAGCTCGATCGCGGAGCGCGTCCCGCTGATCGGCGCCTCGCTCGCCCTCAACCAACCGCGGCTGACCGGCCGTTTCCGCGGCTATCCGTACGAGGAGGCCTCGCTGGAGCAGCTCGCGGAATCGCCGCTGCGGCGATTCTCGTTGCTGCCGTCGCGCCTCCGGCGACACACGCTCCAGAATCTCGGCCGTGAGCTGACCGCTGCCGCTGCGTTTGCCGGTCCCCCCTCCGTCGCGCACGTCGAAGCCTTGCTCCGTTCGATCGCACGCCGCGCGGTGCGGATCGAGGAGCCACTCGACGCAATCGTGATCGGGATGCCGTGGGAGCATCACCATCAGCCACGCGAGCGTCTCAATCCAATCACCGTCGCAGCCGTGGCCCTGGGACTCGCGCTGCGCCTCTGGCGGGACTCGTTCCCCGTGCGCGAGGGTGGCACGGCGATCGTGCTCCACCGCCTGGGCCGGCACTTCGCGCATGGCACCCAGGACCCCTACCGGTCGCTCTTCAACGTGCTGCGCAACTCGAGGGCGCCGCTCGAGCTCGCGGTCGCCGAGCGGGCGGCCGGGGCGAACGCGCACGCCCTCGCCGCCTACCGCGCGGGCGGTGCCTGTCATCCGCTGCTCCCGTACCTCGATTGGGAATCCTGCCGGGCCGCGCTCGACCGGCTCGGCTCCGTCGTCGTGGCCGGCTGCCGCGACCATGTGGCCGCCCGAACCCTCGGCTTCGTCCCGACCCACGGCGTCGGCCCCGCGCTCGAGATGGCGCACGGCGTCGCCGGCGGCACCGCGAGGATCGGGCTCCTCCTCGCTCCGCCCTACTTTCCGCTCGAGGTCGGCGCCACGGCCTGAGCTGTGTTGGAACAACACAAGCGCTCTTCGGCCAGCGCAACCGAGCCGTTCCCGAGGAGCTTGTGTTGAAACAACACAAGCGTTCTCTTCGCGCGGCTAGCCCTCACCCAAATATGTACGCCGCACCTGCTCGTTCTCCCGCAGGTCCTTCGCCGGCCCCTCGAGCGCGATCCTTCCGGTCTCCAGCACGTAGCCGCGGCTGGCCGCATCGAGCGCCATCAGCGCGTTCTGCTCGACGAGGAGGATGGGCGTTCCCTGGTCGTTGATCTCCTTCACGATCTCGAAGATCTTCTCGACGAAGATCGGCGCGAGCCCCATCGAGGGCTCGTCCAGCAGCAGGAGCTTCGGGCGGGCCATCAGCGCGCGGCCGATCGC
>JACCRW010000415.1 GCA_013813345.1 Actinomycetota bacterium | reverse complement strand
CGAGGCCAAGTGCCGGACCTGTTCACCCCGGACGGCTTCGTCGCCGGCCAGATGATCGTCCGCGCGCTCACCGAGGCGAAGGGCGACAACGTCGACCGGATGATCTCGGCACTCGAGGGCTGGAGCTTCGTCGGTCCGAAGGGTCAGCAGTCGATCCGCCAGTCCGACCACGCGATGATTCAGCCGATGTTCCAGGTCAAGCTGGTTGCGAACGGGAACCGCTTCACGCCGAAGGTGATCGCCCGGATCAAGGGCCAGTTCGTCGCCCCACCGGAGAAGAAGTAACCCAGCGACCCTGACTTCGGGGATCGTGAGCACTTCCTCACCGATCCTCGCCACGCGGGGCCTCGGGCTCGACATCGGCGGCGCCAGAATCGTCGCTGATGTCTCGCTCGAGGTCCGCGCGGGCGAGCTCGTCGGGATCATCGGGCCGAACGGAGCGGGCAAAACGACGCTCTTCAACCTGCTCTCGGGCCTTCTGCGGCCGACTGCGGGAAGCGTCGAGCTGCACGGTCGCGACATCACGGGCGAGCCGCCGTTCCGCCGCACGCGGGCCGGGCTCGGGCGGACCTTCCAGGTCTCGAGCGTCTTCCCGCTCCTGAGCGTGCGCGAGAACGTGCGTCTCGCGGCCGACTCGGCGCTCGGCGGGACGATGCGGATCTGGCGGCGCGCGGGCCGGATCGGGGTCGAGCGGGCCGAGCAGGCTCTCGAGCGGGTCGGCCTCGGCGGTCGGGACGCCTCGCCGGCCAGCCTCCTCTCGCATGGCGACCAGCGCAAGCTCGAGATCGCGATGCTGCTCGTCGGCAACCCGGACGTGATCCTGCTCGACGAGCCGATGGCCGGCGTCTCGGTCGAGGACGTCGACGAGCTCGTCGAGCTGATCCGGTCGGTGCACAAGGAGGAGGGCAAGACGGTGCTGATGGTCGAGCACCGGATGGAGGTCGTGATCGGCCTCGCCGAGCGGATCGCGGTCATGCACCACGGCGCGCTCCTCGCGTTCGACGAGCCGGACAAGGTGATGGCGAACGAGACGGTTCAGACTGCCTACCTCGGGGAGCCGCTCTGATGCCGGCGCTCATCTCTGTCTCCGACCTGCACGTTCACCTGGGCGAGTCGCACGTGCTCCAAGGCGTCTCGTTCGAGGTGCCCGAAGGCGGCGTCACGGCCCTGCTCGGGCGGAACGGGGTTGGGAAGACGACGACGCTGCGGGCGCTGATGGGTCTCGTGCCGCGGCGAGGACGGGTCACGCTGGCCGGGGCCGAGCTGACGCGCTTGCCGACGCACCGGATCGTCCAGCGCGGGGTCGGCTACGTGCCCGAGGATCGCGACGTCTTCGCCGGTCTCAGCGTCGACGAGAACCTCCGGATCGCCGAGCGGAACGGTAACGCTCGCTACGAGCTCGTCTACGAGCTCTTCCCGGAGCTGAAGACGCGCGGCGCCCAGAAGGCGGGCACGCTCTCAGGCGGCCAGCAGCAGATGGTCGCGATCGCGCGCGCGCTCCTGAACGAGAACTCGGTTCTGCTCGTCGACGAGCCGACTAAGGGGCTCGCGCCGCTCCTCGTGACCGAGGTCGCGGCCGCGCTCGAGCGCGCCGCGGAGCTCGCGACCGTCCTCCTCGTCGAGCAGAATCTCGCTGTCGTCGCGCGGGTCGCGCAGCAGGTCGTCGTCCTGGACGGCGGTCGCGTCGTCCACGCGGGCGGCGCGAAGGAGCTGCTCGGCGATCCCGAGCGCGTGCGCGCCCTCCTCGGCGTCCACGGAGGCGGGCATTGAGCACCTTCGTCCTCCTGACCATCACGGGACTCGGACTGGGGGCGATGTACTTCCTGATCGCGTCCGGCCTTTCCCTGATCTACGGCCTGATGGGCGTGCTCAACTTCGCCCACGGCGCCTTCCTGACGGTCGGGGCCTATGCCACGTGGTGGACGTCCACCCACGTCGGCGGCGGGCCGGGCACGAAGCTCCTGGTCGGCGCGATCGTCGGCCTCGCGGTGGGGGCGCTGCTCGCGGCACTCGTCGAACTCGTTCTGATCCGGCCGCTCTACGAGCGCCACATCGAGCAGGTGCTCGTCACCGTCGGGCTCGCGCTCGTGCTGAGCGCGCTCGTCGAGGCGATCTGGGGCTTCGACGCGCGCCAGTTCCCCGTGCCCGATTGGCTGATCGACACGACCACGATCTTCGGCGCCAACATCCCGAACGACCGCTTTCTCGAGATCGCGACCGCGGTGCTCGTCTTCCTCGGGCTGACGGCGTTCCTGCGCTACACCCGCTACGGGCTGATCGTCCGCGCAGGGGTCGAGAACCGGGCGATGGTGACGGCGCTCGGGATCGACGTGCGCAAGTCCTTCACGCTCGTCTTCGCGATCGGCGGGCTCGCGGCCGCGCTCGCGGGCGTGCTCTCCGGTGTCTACTTCGGCGCCGTCGATCCCGGCCGCGGCACGAGCCTCCTGATCTTCGCCTTCATCGTCGTCGTGATCGGCGGCTTCGGCTCGATCGGCGGCACCGCCATCGCGGCGGTCGTCGTCGGTCTCGTCCAGCAGTACGCCAACTACTACGCGTCGAGCGGGCTCGGCGACCTCGCGGTCGTGCTCCTGCTCGCGCTCGTCCTGCTCGCCCGCCCCGGCGGGCTCGCTCCGAAGGTTGCGCACTGATGGGCAGGCGCGTGCTCTCGATCGCGATCCCGCTCGCGCTGCTCGCCGTGCTCGCGGTCGTCCCGAAGCTGGCGCTCGACATCCCCGTCGTCTTCGCCGGCCCGCTCGACAGCCCCGGCACGCTCGGCCTCCTCGCGCTCTGCCTCCTCTTCGCCGGGATCGCGCTCACGTACGACCTGCTCTTCGGCTTCACGGGCTTGCTCT
>JACCRW010000133.1 GCA_013813345.1 Actinomycetota bacterium | reverse complement strand
TCCTCTACGGCCTGATTCGGGCGCTCCTCCTGTTCGTGATCGTCGCGTTCTTCTTCGACCTCGAGCTGCCGCAGGCGGACTTCTTCGCCGCCTTTGTCGTGCTCGTGATCGCCTCGCTCTCGTTCATCGGGATCGGCGTGATGACGGCCGTGCTGCCCCTGATCTCGCCGGAGAAGGGCGCCCAGCTCGGCTTCGTCGCTCAGGGGATGCTGCTCGTCGTCTCGGGCGTCTACTACCCGGTCGAGGTGCTGCCGCGCTGGATGGAGTGGATCTCCGTGATCTCGCCGGCGACCTACGCGCTCGACGGGATCCGCGAGGCGATCCTCGAAGGTCAGGGGCTCTCGACGATGTGGGACGAGATCTGGCCGCTGCTCGTGATCGGCGTCGTCTCGGCCCCGATCGGGCTCGCGATCTTCCGCCGCGGCGAGCAGTACGCGAAGAAGCACGGAAAGCTGAAGCGGTCGGGATGATTGCCGTCCGGCAGGTTGAGAGCAACGCCGACCTCGACGCGTGGATCGCAGTCCGGCGACGCGTGCTGCCGAACGAGCCGGCAACGACCAAGGAGCAGATGCGAGCGCTCGAAGCGCCGGCCCGGCTGCTCCTGCTCGCGGAGCTGGACGGCGAGCTCGCGGGCAGCGGGCTTGCGGATCGGTCGCAGACCGGAGGCGCCTACGTCGCGCCGAGGATCTTGCCGAAGCACCGGCGCCGCGGCGTGGGCAGCGCCGTGCTCGAACGGTCCCTCGAGCATGCGCGAGCCTCCGGCTTCGAGTCGGCGGTCGCGCACGCGGAGGAGCCGGGTGCGATCGAGTTCGCGCACCATCATGGCTTCGCCGAGTCGGACCGGGAGGTGGAGCAGGTGCGCGTCGTGAGCGCCGAGCCGGACGCGCCGCCGTACGACGGTGTCGTCTTCTCGTCGGTCGCGGCCGATGCGACGCTGCTCGAGCGCGCGTACGGGATCGCGCACCAGGGCTACGCCGACCTGGCGCTTGCGACCGGTGGGATCGTCGTCCCGCTCGAGGAGTGGCTCCGCGACGAGGCGACGCTTCCCGGCGGCTCGATCGTCGCGCTGGACGGCGAAGACGTCGTCGGGTACGCCGGCCTGCTCGCCTGGAACGACGACGGCACGAGGGCCGAAAACGGCCTCACTGCGGTCGACCGCGCCTGGCGGCGGCGCGGGCTCGCCACGGCGTTGAAGCGGCGGCAGCTCGCGTGGGCAGCCGCCAACGGGATCCGCGAGCTCATCACCTGGACGCAGACGGGCAACGAAGGCATGCGCAGCGTCAACGAGCAGCTCGGCTATGTGACGCGGACGATCAGTCTCCGGATGCGGCGAGAGCTTGTGGCGACCCCGCCCGCAGAGTAATCTCTCGCGCGCAATCGAAGGTGCCGGGCTCTCGACGAGATCTGGCAGCTGCTCCTGATCGGCGTCTTCTCGGCTCCGGTCGGGCTCGCGAGCTTCCACCGCGGCAAGGAGCTGCGCGTGATGCGATTTGCGGCTGCGTCGTTCGTTTATTAGACGCCAGCCGTCAGCAACAGAAGGGAAACCCCATGAGCGCAACCCTCACAGGCCGCGCTGTCGATGCCGAAGCGCTGTTCGGCGCCATCGATCGCTTCGACGCAGAGGCATTCAATGGATTCTTCGCTTCCGGCGCGTCCTACACCGTCTCCAACTACCCGCCGTATGTGGGACGCGACGAGATTGCCACCGCCGCGGCCGCATGGTGGGCCAGCGTGAACAGCTTGCGACACGACATCCTCGAGGTCTTTCCGTTCCCGTGCGGTTTCGTCAGTCGGCTCGAGGTCACCTACGGGCTGAAGGACGGCCGTGAGGTGACGCTTCCGGTCGCCGCGATTACCCACACCGCCGCCGAGAAGATCACGCAGCATCGTCTCTATCTCAACGACTCGCCGCTTGCCGTGTAGACTCTGCGGGTCTTTTCGAGGCGACGAGGCCTCGGGCGCACGACTTCCGTCGTGTCTGCCCGAGGCCTCTTTCTGTTGGATCACGAGAGGAGCGAGCGCATGGCGATGATCGAGAGCAAGCACCGGGCGACGTCCGACCCGGAGGCGCGCAAGGACGTGCTGAAGCGGATCAAGGACGAGAAGGTCGAGTACGTCCTCTTCTGGTTCACCGATCTGGAAGGGCATCTGAAGAGCTTCGCGATCACGCCCGGCGAGATCGAGACCGCACTCGACGACGGGATGGGCTTCGACGGCTCCTCGATCACCGGCTTCAACGCGATCGAGGAGTCGGACATGGTCGCGATCCCCGACCCGGACACCTTCCGGTTGATGCCGGCGCGCCCGGGCGAGTCCGTCGTCGGCCGGATGATCTGCGACATCGTCAGGCCGGACGGGACGCCATACGAGGGCGACCCGCGCTTCATGCTCCGAAAGGCACTGGAGCGGATGCAGAGCATGGGCTTCGACACCTTCAACATCGGCCCCGAGCTCGAGTACTTCCTCTTCAAGGACAACACGGGCACCGAGACCCTCGACGAGGGCGGCTACTTCGCGATGACCGCGCTCGACGCGGCGACCGAGCTTCGCAACGAGACGATCCAGGCGCTCGAGAGCGTCGGGATTCCGATCGAGTACCACCACCACGAGGTGGCGCCGTCGCAGCACGAGATCGACATGCGCTATGCGCCCGCGCTCGAGATGGCCGACGCCACGATCACCTATCGGCTGATCGTGAAGGAGGTCGCGGCGAAGAACGGCGTCTACGCGACCTTCATGCCGAAGCCGCTCTTCGGCGAGAACGGATCCGGAATGCACACGCACATGTCCCTCTTCACGGACGGGCGCAACGCGTTCTTCGACGGCGACGACGAGTACAACCTGTCGGCGACCGGGAAGGCGTTCATCGCGGGTTTGCTCCGGCACGCGCGCGAGCTCTCCGGTGTCTTCGCGCAGTGGGTCAACTCGTACAAGCGGCTCGTGCCGGGATACGAAGCGCCGGTCTACGTGGCGTGGTCGCAGCGGAACCGCTCGGCGCTGATCCGGATCCCGCTCTACAAGCCGGGCTCCGAGCAGGCAACACGCGCGGAGATTCGCTGCCCCGATCCAGCCTGCAACCCGTACCTCACCTTCGCGGCGCTCCTGCACGCGGGCCTCGAGGGGATCGAGCAGGGCTACGAGCTCGACGCGCCGATGGAGACGAACCTCTATCACCTGACTCCGGAGCAGCGGCGTGAGCGGGGAATCGTCTCCCTCCCGGAGACGCTTGGCGAGGCGGTCGACGAGCTGGCCGGCTCGGAGCTGATGCGCCGCGCGCTCGGCGAGCACATCCACGAGCGCTACGTCGAGCTGAAGCGCAAGGAGTGGGACGATTACCGGATCCAGGTCACCCAGTGGGAGCTCGACCGCTACCTGCGGGTGCTGTGAGCGACGCTTCAGCTAGACATAACACCGCTCGACCTGTCACAATCAGGAGTGCAGGTTTGCGGCGCAAGGCGAGCGCCGCGACCTCAACTGACGGCCGATCGCAGGCTCTCTCAGGGGGAGCCTGTGATCGTTCATGGGGGAAACCAGGTTTCCCCCATGAGCCCCCTTCTTCTGCGCGGTCGTGTCCGGAGCGTGTTGTGGCTGCGCGGAGATGAACTCCGCTCCGCCCCGAGGTACGTTTCGACTGCGCAAGCGTTTGTGCGTCGCTTCGCTCGCGCGGAAGAGGGGGGTTAGAGCCTCGGCCGTGTCCCGAAGGGACGGTGTCGCGCCGGGTGGTCTTTAGAGGAACTTGCGGATCGACTCGCGGACGACCGAGAGGCCGATCACGCGCGTCGACTGGTCGATCACGCCGATCGCCTCGGCCGGGACGAGCCGGCGGCCACGCATGAAGCCCGAGCGGACGGCGAGCGCGTCGGGCATGTCGGGGGCGGTGCCGTACATCGGCGACTCGACCCGGCCAACGACCCTGCCCCGCGCGTCGGCGACGAGGAAACCCTTGACACTGCGGAGATCGAAGGCGACGGCACTCATCTGGTTGGGAACCTATTCCCCGCGTTTGAAGATTCTCCCACCCGCGGCGTAAGAAGTTTGTTAAGGAGAGGCACGCCTACAATCGCCGGGTGGACGCCTCCGCCCGTCATCTCCGGCTTCTGACGGAGACGATCGCGGCCGTCAACTCGACCCTCGACCTCGAAGAGGTACTCGGGCTCGTCGCCTCCAAGGTTGCGGAGTCGCTCGCCGCCGACGCCTGCTTCGTCTACCTCTACGACGAGCGCGCCGACGAGCTCGTCCTGCGCGCAACCCACGGGACGAGTGTCGAGGAGATGACGCGGCGACCGCGGCTGCGCCCGGGAGAGGGGATCACGGGCAGCGCAGCGGCCGGGCGCGCCCCGATCGCGATCGCCGCGAGCGCGCACCTCGACCCACGCTTCAAGCAGTTCCCCAACCTGCCGGAGGACGAGTACGAGTCGATCCTCGCCGTTCCCATACTCGCCCGCGACAAGCTGGCGGGCGCGCTGAACGTCCGCACGCGCGCCCCGCGCGAGCACACGGAGGCCGAGATCGACCTCCTCGTCGCGATCGCCTCCCAGGTCGCGCACACGATCGAGCACGCGAAGCTCTACGCCGAGGCGCAACGACGGGTGCACGAGCTCGAGGCGCTCGCGAGGATCTCCGAGGCCGTTTCCGAGTCGCTCTACCTGGAGGAGTCGCTGGAGGCGATCGTGCAGACGACGATCGCCGCCGTGGGCGCCACCGGCGCCGCGCTCGTGCTCGAGGACGGGGCGATCGCCTGGCCGGAAGGGCGGCCTGGCGCCCACGCCCTCCGGTTGCCGCTCCGCTGGAAGCGACGGCAGATCGGCGAGCTCGTCTGCGACCGCGACACAGCGTTCTCCGACGAGGAGCGGCAACTGCTCGAGGCGATCGCACACCACGCGGCTGTCGCGCTCGAGCACGGGCGCGCGGTAATGCGCGGCGTCCTCGCCCAAGAGATCCACCACCGGGTCAAGAACAACCTGCAGACCGTCGCCTCGTTGCTTCGGCTCCAGGCTCGCGCTCCCCACATCGACGCGCGGAAGGCACTCGACGACTCGGTCAACCGGATCCTCGCGATCGCGGCGGTGCACGAGGTGTTGACCGAGCACAGAGAGGACGACGTCGACCTCGGCGAGCTGATCGACAAGCTGCGCGCGATGCTCGTGCAGGGGCTCGTCTCTGGGAAGCAGGTCGAGTCGGAGCTTGCGACCGTCTCGCTCGCGGGTGGGCGCGCGACGGCGCTGGCGCTCGTCTTCTGCGAGCTCTTCGGGAACGCGCTCGAGCACGGTGGCACGACAGTTCGGATCGAGCTCGCGACGCATGACGGAGAGGTGGCGCTCGCGATCATCGACGACGGCGCCGGCCTGAACGGCGGCGCGAGCGGTACGGGCCTCTCGATCGTGCGCGCCCTCGTCCGCGACGAGCTCGGCGGCAGGCTCGAGCTCAGGAACGAGCACGGCCTGCGCGCCGAGGTCGTGTTTCCTGCATGACCCACGAGGCACTGGTCTTCGTTCGCCGCGGCGACGAATGGCTCGTCGTCCACCGAGCGCCCGAGCCGGGTGGTTACTGGCACTCCCTCGCGGGTGGGGTCGAGTCGAGAGAGAGCGCCGCACAGGCGGCCGCGCGCGAGCTCGAGGAGGAGGCCAGGCTCGCTGCCGGGGTGGTCGAGATCAAGGCGCCGTTGTCATACGTGCCCGAGGACTGGGAGCCGAGCCCGCGGGGGAACGGAGGCGGCGTAAACGTCGAGTGCTTCCTCGCCGAAGCGCCGTCCGACTGGGAGCCGGAGCTCGACTGGGAGCACGACGACTATCGCTGGTGCGCGCTCGGCGAGGCGCTGGAACTGCTGTTCTGGCCCGAGCCGCGCGACGTTCTGTGGGGAATCGCGTGAGGATTCTCATTGCCGAGGACGAGACGATCATCCGGATGGATCTGCGGGCGCTGCTCGAGGGCGCGGGCTTCGAGGTCTGCGCTGAGGCGCGCGACGGTGAGGAGGCGGTCGAGCTCGCGCGCGTCGAGCGGCCCGATCTGGCCGTGCTCGACGTGAAGATGCCGCGGCTCGACGGGATCGAGGCGGCGCGGCGGATCCTGGAGGAGCGGCCGATCCCGATCGTGATGGTCACGGCCTACGCCGAGCGGGAGCTCATCTCGCGCGCGGTCGAGGCGGGCGTCTTCGGCTATCTCGTGAAGCCGTTCCGGGAAACCGACCTGCTGCCCGCGATCGAGACCGCGCGGGCGCGGCATGAGGAGCTTGCCGCCCTGCGCGAGGAGGCCGAGTCGCTGGCCGACGCGCTCGCCGCACGGAAGGCGATCGAGCGCGCGAAGGGCTTGCTGATGAGCAAGGAAGGGCTGACGGAGCAGGAGGCCTTCGCGCGGCTGCGCAAGGCGAGCCAGGTGTCGGGCCGCCCGCTCAAGGTCGTCGCCGAGGCAGTGGTCGGGACGCTGGATCCCTAGTTCTGCTCGAGGAGGCGGGTCTCGACCTGCCGGCGCCGAAGCCGCAACCCGAGCCAGAGCAGAAGAGCGAGCAGGACGAAGGGGCCGGCGATCACGAGCACGTAGAGGAGTGCCGTGCCCTCCCAGGCGAGGATCTCCTTCAGGTCGTCGAGCCGGCCGTCCTCGACGGCAGCGGGCTCGATTCGCTCGGTCGTCAGTCCGAGCGAGATCGTTGCGAAGCTCGCCTCGGCGCGCGTGCCGCTGAGGGCGGTGCGGAGATCCGTGAGCCGGCGGCGGGCGTCGGCGAGCCGCGCCTGCAGGACTGCACGCTCCTCGTCGGCGAGAGTCGTGTTCTCCAGCCGCCGGCGGAGCTGGGCGATCTCCCGTTGGGTGTCCTCGATCTGCGCCGTCAGGTCGTCGGCGGGCTGCTGGAGGTCCTCGATCCCGATCCGCTGGCCGAGGATCGTCCCGAGCGCGGAGAGCTGGGTGAGCGCGGTCTGGACGCGGGCCGTCGGGACGCGGACGACGATCTGGGCTCCGCCCACTCCCTGGGCGGGCGCGTCGTACTGGACCGAGACGACGTAGCCGCGCAGCGACTGGGCGATCCGCATCGCGCTCTTGGTCGCCGCCGACAGTTCCTCGACATCGGCCACGCGCAGGCGCATCTCGGCCTGGAAGCGCTGGAGCCGACCGGGCGAGGGTGCGAGCGCGCCGATCGGCGGCGCGCCGAGGGGCTGGGGCGTCAGCCTCTCGAGGTTCTTCGAGGACTCGAGCGAATCGGCCGACGACTCGGTGGTCGTCGCCGCCGGAGCGGCCACGGACGCGTTCTCCTCACCCGTCCCCTCGCGCGGAATGGTCGCGATCACGCCCGCCGCGAGCAACGCGGCTACGACCGCAACCGGCGCGACGAGCAGGAGCCGGCGCGGCTGGAAACGGGCGAGCAGCGGCGCGCGCGTCGGCTCTTGCACGGCGATCAAGGTGACGCGCTCGCGCAGCGGCGCGGGCGCAACGGGCTTCGCCTCGCGGATCTGGTCGAGCAGCTGCTCAGACATGAACGATCATCCTCTCCTCGAGCTTCGTCAGCGCCCGCGACAGCCTCGTCGAGACCGCCGTCGGGCTGATCCCGAGCACGCGCGCGGCTTCCTCGCCGTCGAGCTCGAGCAGGACGCGCAAGGCGATCACCTCGCGCTCGCCGGCACTCAACGACGCGAGCGCGGCCTCGAGCTCGGGGGACAGTCCCTCGGACATGGCCGCTTCGGTCACGTCAGGCCGAGCCACGGCCTCTTCGCGGCGATGCCGCCGCTCCTCGGAGCGGAACCAGTCGAGCGCGGTAGTCCGCGCGATCTGGCAGAGCCAGGTGCGTGCGCTCGCGCGCCGCGGGTCGAACCGCTTCCAGAGCTTCAGAGCCTTCTCGAACGTCTCGGCGGCGAGATCCTCGGCGAGCGTCCGGTCGCGCGTCAGGTAGACGAGGTAGCCGTAGACATCGTCGAGGTGCGCCTCCGCGGTCGCTGCGAACGAGGCCGAGAAGGCTGGAGTCCTGCGAGCGGGAAGCGTCATCGCCTGCACATGGCGTCTACGCCGCCGCGCTGCGGGACGTCACAGGCGAGCTCGTGTCTCTGAAACACAAAGTCACGCCTGCGCGGCCTCGAAGAGCTCCTCCCAGCGGCCGAGCAGCGTCTGGAGGTCGTCGCGAGCCGCCTTGTGCGCTGCAAGCGTGTCGACGTCACTCCAGTCTTCGGCGAGCTTGCGCTCGAGCTCCGCGAGCTCGGTCTCGCGCTCGCCGATCGCCGTCTCGACCTGCTGGAGCTCGTTCGGGCGCGTGATCCGGGGCGCCGACTTCGCTTCCCTCGGCTTCGACTCCTTGGGCGGCGGCGGTGGAGGCGCGTCCTCACCAGCTCGGACGCGTGCGTAGTCCGCCCAGCCGCCCGCGTACGAGCGGAGGCTGAGATCCTCGATCGCAACGATCCGCTCGGCGACCGCGTCGAGCACCGCCCGGTCATGCGAGACGAGCAAGACCGTGCCGGGAAAGGCCTCGAGCGCGGCCTCGAGCGCCTCGCGGCTCTCCAGATCGAGGTGGTTCGTGGGCTCGTCGAGCACGAGGAAGTTCGCGCCGGAGGCAACGATCAGCGCGAGCGCGAGTCGGCGCCGCTCGCCGCCCGAGAGCGCGACCACTTTCTTCTCGTGGTCATCCCAGCCGGAGAAGAGGAAGCGTCCTAGGAGCGCCTGCGCCTGCGGCCGCTGAAGGCCGGTGGCGCCCATCGTGCACTCGAGCACGCTGCCGCGCTCGTCGAGCTCGACGTCGTGCTGGGAGAAGTACGCGAGCTCGACTCCGTGGCCGAAGCGGCCCACCCGACCGTTCACGAGCGCCTCGAGGAGCGTCGTCTTGCCCGAGCCGTTCGGGCCGATCAGGGCGACGTGCTCGCCGCGCTCTAGCACGAGCTCGGCGTCCTCGAGTAGCCGCTTGTCGCCGGCGGAGAGGTCGATCCGCTCGGCCTCGACGACCGTGCGACCGCTGCGCGCGGGCTTCAGGAACTCGAAGCCGAGCGTGCGCCGGCCTGCGCCGGGAGCCTCCACCCGCACCTTCTCGATCCGCGCGATCTGCTTCAGCTTCGCCTGGGCCTGCCGCGACTTCGTCCCGTAGCGGAAGCGCGCCACGAAGCGTTCGAGGCGCTCGATGTCCTCGGCCTGGCGCTCGGCGAAGCGCGCCTGCATCGCGAGCCGGGCCGCCTTCTCCTGCCGCCAGACGTGCCACTTCCCCGGGAAGTAGACCGACTTGCCGGCCTCGAGCT
>JACCRW010000118.1 GCA_013813345.1 Actinomycetota bacterium | reverse complement strand
CTGATCCTGTTCGAGACCTCGATCTGGCTCTCGAGCTACATGGAGAAGCGCTGGGGGCTCGATCCCGACTCCGACGAGTTCGGCGGCTTCTTCCCCGACGCTGAATAGAGCTGAAGAGAGTCGGGGTCGAGGGGCGCGTGCGGCTGGCACCGCGATCAGAGGAAGCGCCCACCGACCCCGTCGTAGTTCGATCTGAGCCGAGCACCGGATCGCGCGTTTCTTGTAAGGAGTGCGTTACGGATCCTCGAATGCCGGCGAACCGGTTCGAGCTCTCCGCCGAACCAGAAACCAGACGAGCGTCGCGGTTTGCCGCTCGTCTGTCCGGACAACATCCCGGACGACATCTGCTCCTCTCCAAGCATAGGAGGCACCATGCAGGAAACCCATGCTGTGGCCGAGACACGCCGCGGCTTCATCGGCAAGGCCGCTCTCCTCGGTGGCGGCGCTCTCGCCGCAACCGGAGTCGGAGCTTTCGCCGAGGCAGCCCGAGCCCAGTCGGCGCCGGCGAGCGATCTCGCGATCCTCAACTTCGCGCTGAAGCTCGAGTACCTCGAGGCGGAGTTCTACGACCGTGCCCGCCAGGGCAGCTTCGGCCGGCTGAACGCCGGCGTCCAGCGCTTCGCAGAGGTGCTCTACGCACACGAGCAGGCGCACGTCGACACGCTGATCGCCACGATCCCCGCACTCGGTGGGAATCCGATCAGCAAGCCCGCGCTGAAGTTCCCGAGGCTCGCGCAGCGATCGTTCGTGCTCACGGCGATCCAGCTCGAGCAGGTCGGTGTCGGCGCCTACGGCGGCGCCTTCCCGGCGCTGAAGCTGAAGGCCGTGAAGGAAGCGGCGCTCGCGATCCATTCCGTCGAGGCACGTCACGCGGCGTACGCCCGGCTCGTCGCCGGCACGCTGCCGGCCAACGTGGCCTTCTTCAGCCCTCTTACCGTCGACCAGGTGAACCGGCGCGCAGCGCCGTTCTTCGCCTAGAAGGAGACCACGATGACTGAGATCTTCGTTCACAAGGGCATCGAGGTCGAGACCGACGCTCCCATCACCTCCGCAGCGGAGGAGCTCGGGACCTCGCGTGACCTGTTCCTGAAGCGGGCCGCCATCTTTGGCGGCAGCGTCTTCGCGGCGGCATCCCTCGGGATGGCGCTTCCCGGCAACGCGAAGGCGACGAGGGCATCGGATGTAGCGATCCTCAACTTCGCGCTGACGCTCGAGTATCTCGAGGCCACGTTCTATGCGATCGCCGCGACCAAGGGCTTCGGCCCGCGCGTGGGGCGGCTCGCACGGGTGATCCGCGACCACGAGATCGCACATGTCAAGGCGCTCGTCGCGACGATCCCGTCGCTCGGCGGCACGCCGGTGAAGAAGCCGAAGTTCCGCTTCCCGCCGTCGCTGTACGCCAACGAGACCGTGTTCCTCCAGACCGCGATGGCGCTCGAGGACACGGGCGTCGGTGCCTACAACGGCGCCGGCCCGGCCCTGACGCTCCGGCCAGTCAAGGAGGCTGCGGCGTCGATCGTCGCGGTCGAGGCGATGCACGCGTCGTGGGTTCGCGGCGTGGCGGGAACCGCTCCGGCTCCCGCCTCGTTCGACGACCTGCTGACGACGCAGCAGGTGCTCGCCGCGGCGGGCCCCTTCCTCGCCTAGGTGGTAGGCGGAACGATCAAGCGGGCGGCCGGACTCGGCCGCCCGCTCGTTCTGCGCGGCGCGCGAGCCGGGGTGCGCCTGCGGGTGACGCCACTCTCCTTCGTCGATCCTGCTCCCGGCTCGAAGTACTTCCAGCCGATCTCGATCAACCGCTTCGTCGCGATTCGCGTCGAGCTCGAGAACGTCGGCTCGGCCCTCTACCTCGACACCACCTCGAACGGCGCTCGCGTCGATGCGGGAGGAAGGTTGCGACGTGCGCTCATCATCGACGCAGCCGAGCCGGGGCTGAACCGCCCGCGCCTCCAGCCGGGGCAGCGCCAGACGGGCACCCTCAGCTTCGAGATCCCGAAGACTTCGCGTGTGGCCTCGCTCCGACTGACCCTCGACAGCGACTTCGGGCCCGAGACCGGGATCTGGAGCTTCTCTCGCTAGAGTCGGGCGCCGTGAGGCGCGTGCTCTCAGCGGACTGGGTGCTTCCCGTCGAAGGAGCGCCCATCGAGGATGGCGCCGTCGCGATCGAGGACGGTCGAATCGCAGCGGTCGGCACGGTAACCGAGCTCGGCCCAGGCGAGCGCTTCCCTGGCGCAGTGATCGTTCCAGGGTTCGTCAACGCGCACACGCACCTCGAGTACGCCGTCTACGCGGGCTTCGGCGACGGGCAGTCGTTCGCGCCCTGGCTCGCGATCCACATCGAGCGCAAGGCCCGCATCGACCGCGCCGAGATGGAGACGATCGCGCGCCTCGGGGCCGCCGAGTGCCTCGCCTCCGGCGTTACGACCGTTGGGGACGCCGCCTTCGCCGGCGCGAGCGCTCACGCCTGCGCCACCCTCGGATTGCGTGCGATCGTCTACCTCGAGGTGTTCGGGGCCGATCCTGCCGAGGCGCTGCGCCAGTACGACGAGAAGCTCGAGTACGTCCGACCCGTGCTCTCCGGGCTCGTGCGAGCCGGCGTCTCGCCGCACGCACCCTACTCGTGCTCGACCGAGGTCTACGCCGCCTGCCTCGAGCTCGGCGTGCCGGTGATGACGCACTTCAACGAGAGCCAGGACGAGCTCGACTGGCTCGAGCGCGGCGAAGGGCCGATGCGGCCCGTGGCCGACTTCCTGATCGACCCCGACGGGCAGACGGGGATCCACCGGCTGGCTGGTGCGGGCCTCCTCGGGAGCGACATCGTCGCCGCGCATTGCGTGAAGCTGGCGGCAGACGAGCTCGAGCTGCTGGCGAGCCACGACGTCGCGGTCGTCCACTGCCCTCGCTCGAATGCGCTCCTCGGCTGCGGCCTCGCTCCACTTGCGGAGCTCCGGGCCGCTGGGCTTCGGGTGGGAGTGGGGACGGACGGTGTCTCCTCCGTTCCCTCGCACGATTACTTCGAGGAGCTGCGAGCGGTGATCGCGGCGGCTCGCGCTCGCTCCGAGCGCGCGGATGCCCTCTCACCGACGGAAGCACTCGAGCTGGCGACCCTCGGCGGTGCACGCGCGCTCGGAATGGCCGACGAGATCGGGTCGCTCGTCGTCGGCAAGCGCGCCGACCTCACCGTGATCGGCCTCGCCGACTCGGCGTATCTACCATGGGAGGACCCTGCGGCCGCGGTGGTCTTCGGAGGCGGGTCGCACCGCACCCTGGCTACCCTCGTCGACGGCGAGACCCGCTACGAGAAAGGAGGAGACGAATGGCACGAGCTGATCGCCGCCGCAGCACGCGCGCGAAGCCGGTTGCTGGGCCGCGAGCCCCCACTCGAGTGACGCAGCAGCAGAGCATCGAGGACACGATGTTCTTCGTCCGGCTGCGCCGGCACGCCAAGTGGATGTTCGTCCTCCTCGCCGTCATCTTCGCGGGCGGATTCGTGATCTTCGGGGTCGGAGCGAACAACGCCGGTACCGGGATCGGCGACGTCCTCGCTGGCGGAGGGGGCTCCAATGGAGTGGCGTCCGTGTCGGACGCCCGCGAGCGTGTGGAGGAGAACCCGAAGAACGCCGACGCCCAGCGGGAGCTCGCGACTGCGCTCGCGACCGACGGGCGAAACGACGAGGCGATCGAGGCTCTGAGCGCGTACGTCGGGCTACGTCCCGACGATCAGGACGCCCTGCGGGAGCTCGCCGGCCTCCACCTGACCGAAGGCAATCTCCGTCAGCAGGAGGCGCAGAACGCGCAGACGCGTGGGGCCTATCTCAGCGCCGACTCGAGCTTCCGCGAGCCGCTGAAGCTCGGCAAGGACGGTGCCACGCTGGGAGCCGACGATCCGATCACGACCGCGATCACGACCGAGGCCAACGAGGCAATCAACGCCGCACTCGGCGAGGCGACCAGGGCTTACAACCAAGCAGTCGGAACATACGAGCGGCTAGTGAAGGTCGTGCCGAATGATCCGAACGTGCGGCTCGAGCTCGCGCAGACCGCCGAGCAGGTTCGCGACTATCCCAAGGCGATCGCCGCCTATCGGCAGTTCCTGAGGCTGGCTCCCGACGACACGAGCGCCGAGATCGTGAAGGCGCAGATCAAGCAACTGCAGGCGGCGCTCCGCCCGGCGGCGTCAGGTTAGACTCACCCCCTGTCCGAGGACGTTCCGTTCGACTTACTGGCTGGCGAGACCGGGGGCATTGAATGAATTTCGACGTCAAGACCGAGAAGCTGAGCGACGAGCAGTTCGTGATCTCGCTGGCAGGCGAGGTGGATCTCTACACGGCGCCCGAGTTCAAGCAGCAGCTGCTCGAGGTGATCGACCAGGGTGGGCGCGACGTGATCGTGGATCTCAGCGACACGACGTTCATCGACTCGACCACGCTCGGCGTCCTCGTCGGCGGCGTCAAGCGCCTGCGCACGAACGAAGGTCAGCTCTCGCTCGTCTGCAGCGATCGGAACATCACGAAGATCTTCGAGATCACGGGCCTCGACCGCGTCTTCACGATCCACGGCACGCGCGACGAGGCGGTCGCGTCGCTCGGCTCGGAGTCGACCGCCTAGCTTGATGCGCGGGCTCGTCGGCGCCTGCGCGATCCTGCTTGCGGTGCTTGCCGCGAGTGGCTGCGGTACCGTCGGGCTCTCCGAGGCGGGGGATGGAAACGCGGCGAGCGGCAAGCCGCTCTTCACGCAGAAGTGCGGCTCCTGCCACGTGCTCGCAGACGCCGACACCCAGGGCCAGATCGGGCCGAACCTCGACGACGCGTTCCTGCAGTCGCGCGCCGACGGGCTCGGAGAGTCGACGATCCAGTCGGTCGTTCGCGGCCAGATCGAGTATCCGGTTCAGGAACCTTCGACCGGTTCGCCGGGCATGCCAGGGCCGGACACGCTGCTGCCGGAATGCACCGAGGGAAGAGAGGACGAGCCGCGAGGCTGTGTCGCGGACCAAGACGAGGCGGCCGAGGACATCGCCGCCTATGTCGCGTCCGTGGCCGGCAAGCCGACCGCCGGAGCGCCTGCGTCCGGGGCCGACCCAGGCGGCTCGACCCCGAAGGTGGGCGCAGGTGGCGGCCCCGACGGTGAGGCGATCTTCGCCGACGCCGGCTGCGGTGGCTGCCACGTGCTCGAGGCGGCAGGCGCGTCCGGCAACGTCGGCCCGAGCCTCGACGAGTCGAAGCCGTCGAAGGAGCTCGTGATCGAGCGCGTCACGAAGGGCCTCGGTGCGATGCCGTCCTTTGCCGACTCCTATAGCCCGGACGAGATCGCCGCCGTCGCCGACTACGTCGTCTCCGCCACCGGCCGCTAACGGCGCGTCCGGGGGTCAAAGCCCGAGCGCAGCGTTGGGGTAAAGGCCGGACACGTCCTCTAGGCCAGTGCGGCCAGCCGCTTTCGCCGTAGGAGGTAATGGCTCACGAACTGCCGCAACCGCTCGTCTGGCGCCGGCACGATCTTGCCCGCTCCGCCGAATCCACTCCACGGCCAGTCGCCCGGCTCCACACAGAAACCCGCCTCGACCGGGTTGAGCACGAGATAGGCGCGGGCGACGAGGAAGTGGCTCTCGGTCTCGACCAATCCGGAGTAGTAGCGCCCCTGGACGAGGTGCCACGCCGTTCGTGTCGGTAGTTGAACGTCTGGACGTACCGAGCGTTCTTACGCGTGCGATGGTCGGTTCTCGGGTGGTCACGAGCAGATGGAAGTGGTTGCCCAGCTGGCAGTAGTCATAGAGCGCCCGGTCATAGGACATGGCCGGACTTTGACCCCGGATTAGGCAGGCGGGCCGAGGTCGACGACGACGTGGGTGATCGGGACGTCGAAGCGGTCTCTCGCCTGGGCGACGACGTTGCGCTCGAGCCAGTTGGAGCGACCCTCGGGATGCGTCGAGATCACGATCTCATCCGCGCCGAAAGTTCGCAGCGCATCCTCGATCGCCTGGAGCGGATCGCCGTCGCCGACCTCTCCGCGCGCCTGGATTCCGTCGCGCGCCAGCCGGGCGAGGCTCGCCTCGAGTCGCCCTTGCGCGGCCGCGCGGGCGCCGTCCTCGTCGGAGGCCCAGGTGCGCACCGGCGAGTTCAGTGCCGGCGTGACCACGAGCACCTGCTCGCGCACGCCCTCGGCCTTGCTGCGCAAGACGTCGAGGAGCTCCCGTCCGCCGACGGTCTCGTTTGCGACGACGAGGATCCGCCGCTCGTCGTCGTCGCCGCGGTGCGGGACGCTCGTGCGCTCGCGCGGCTCCATCTCGCCCGAGCGCGTCCAGCGCCACAGGGCGAGTCCGGTGAGGAGCAGGAACACCGCCAAGCCGGCCCAACGGTCGAGCGCCGAAGCAGCGACGATCAACGCGAAGTAGCCGGCCGTGAGCAGGACGAATCGGAACGCCTCTGCCTCGCTGCGGAGAGGATTCCGGGCCACGGCTAGATCAGGTAGATCGTCGCGTAGACCACGATCCACATTACGTCGACGAAGTGCCAGTAGATTCCGGGTATCTCGACACCGTGGTGATGCTCCGGCGTGTAGTGCCCTCGGAACGCACGCACGGTCGCAACCGCGAGCAGGGTCAGGCCCACGAACACGTGCGCGCCGTGGAGGCCGGTCAGCCCGAAGAAGATCGTGCCGAAGGCGCCGTCGCCCGGGTTGAAGCCGATCCGCGCATACTCGAGCATCTGCGTGACGAGGAACGCGAGCCCCATCAACAGCGTCAGCACAAGCCCCGCTTGGAGTCCGGCGCGGTTGCCGCGCTTCACGGACTGGAGCGCCCAGTGCATCGTGAAGCTCGACGTGACCAGGATCGCCGTGTTCACCCCCGCAACGAAGACCGGAAGGTGAAACGGCTCGAGCGGCCAAGGCTGCGCCTCCGGGTTGACGACGCGGACGAAGAAGTAGGCGGTGAAGAAGGCGCCGAAGAGCATCGCCTCCGAGGCGATGAAGAGGAACATCCCGAGCACGCTGGCGCTGACCCGTGAGCTCTGGTTCGCGATCGGCGGCCCATGATGCTCGGCATGCGCGCTCATGCCTTCACCTCCTCGGGCTGGACGACCACGTGCTCGACCGGGACATTCGCCTCGCTCCGGAGCCGCGAGATCAGGTCGCGTCGCAGCCACGAGGAGCCGCGCTGCTCCGGGAAGGTGGAGACGAGGATCGAGTCGACGCGCTCGTCGCGGACCGCGTGCATCGCCGCCGTGAACGGATCGGGATGGGCAACCTGGCCGTGCGCATCGATCTCCTCGGCCCGCAGGCGGGCGAGAGCCGCTCGGAGCCGGCGCTCGGCCTCGGGATGATCGCCGCGATTCGGATCGCTCTGCGGACAGAGGATCAGGAAGCTCGCGCGCTCGCTCTCGCGCGCCTTCTCGCGAATCCGCTCGAGCAGCGGCTCGCCGAGCACCGTCTCGTTCGCCAGGACGAGCACGTTCTCGGCGCCGGTGCGCGCGGCGACGTCGGAGGTCACGTGCTCGACCGGCCGCTCGCCGGCGACCCTGCGAATCTCCTCGAGCAGGTTCCTGCGGCGCCAGCCGGACTTCGATTCCGGATGCGTCGAGACGATCAGTTCGTCGGGGTCGTCGAGCGCGATCGCATCTCGAACCGCCGTCAAGGCGTCGTTGTCGATCACGTTCCCGAGCGCGGGAATCCCGGCCTCGCGGAGCTTCGCCAGCGTCCGGTCGAGCCTCCGTCCGGCCGCCACACGCCGCGTGTCCTCGTAGACCACGTAGCCCTCGCTCGGTGTGTTCACCGGCGCAATCACGCTGACGAGCACGTTCGAGTTACCGGCGCGCTCCCGGACCGCGTCGAGCAGCTCGTCGCCTGTCAACGTCTCGTTGGCGACCACGAGGATCCGCCGCGCCGCGCCTCCCGCCGGATCGACACTCAATGCCTCGCCTCCTCGTGCACCCCATCCACGACAACCGGCGCGTGACCGCCGTTCAGCACGGCGTGCCGCGCGCCCGGGACGCCGTACTCGTACGGGCCGGCGACGACCTGGGGAATCTCGTCGAAGTTGAAGACCGGCGGCGGCGAGCTGACCTGCCACTCCAGGGTCATCGCACGCCACGGATTGCCCGGCGCGATCGGGCCTCGGTGCCAGCTCTGGATCACGTTATAGAAGAAGATGATCGTCGATGCCCCGAGGAGAAACGAGAAGAGCGAGATAACCATGTTCCAGTTCCCGAACTGCTCCGCGTAGTCCGAAACGCGCCGCGGCATCCCCTGCAGCCCGACCCAGTGCATCGGGAAGAAGGTGCCGTTGAACCCGATGAAGGTGAGCCAGAAGTGGAGCTTGCCGAGCCGCTCGTTGTACATCCGGCCGGTCATCTTCGGGAACCAGTAGTAGACGCCCGCGAAGATCGTGAAGACCGAGCCGCCGAAGAGCACATAGTGGATGTGGGCGACGATGAAGTAGGTGTCCGAGGCGGCGATGTCGATCGGCACCGAGGCGAGGAAGATCCCGGAGAGGCCGCCGAGCACGAACATCGAGAGGAAGCCGAGCGCGAAGAGCATCGGCGTCCGGAGGTGGATCCGCCCCTCCCACATCGTCGCGAGCCAGGAGAAGATCTTGATCCCCGTGGGGACGGCGATGATCATCGAGGTCACCATCATCGGCACTCGCAGCCACGGCGCCATCCCGGCCACGAACATGTGGTGGGCCCAGACGGAGAAGCCGAGCACGAGGATCCCCATCAGCGAGAGCGCCATCAACCGGTAGCCGAAGATCGGCTTCCGCGAGAAGACGGCGATCACCTCGGAGATGATCCCGAAACCGGG
>JACCRW010000107.1 GCA_013813345.1 Actinomycetota bacterium | reverse complement strand
ACCCATGGTTCCCCCACGAGCCCCCTCCTTCTTCGCAGCGTCTCGCTCGGACGCGCCTGGCCTCCCGGCCGGCAAAGCCGGCCTCCGGCCGCGACACGGCGCCGCCTCGACGAGGTCAAGCGACCCGGCACTTCCTGAGTACCTCGCCGACCGGCCGCGCCCGTAGACTGAAACTGTGCCCCGTGGGAGTGGACGACGGAAGCTTGGCGCGAGTACGAACGCTCTTGAACTCAGCCCGGTCAAACGGAAGCGACTAGCACAGAAGCGAGCCGCGGAAGAGAAGGCTTGGGCCGCCAAGTCGGGACCGGTCAAGGTCTACAGTCGCGATCCCGTAACGGCGTGACGAAAGAGCTTGTTCCCACCGAGGACGTGCCGCAGGCGTCTGCATAGCCCCAGAGCGCGAATTCGGACTCCCAACGAGGAGTCCGACTGCCGCTCATCGGCTCTGAGAGCGCATCAACACTGCCCCATCGGTTCTGATCGCGAGTTTTGTAAGTGTTTCGCGAAAACGCGCAAGCGACCGTTGCTTCCGCATCTACCTAAGTGGGCGCGCCCCGAGGGTGCGGCATCCCCGAACACGATCGTCAGACCACGAGCGCCCAGGGGGCGGGCAACTCGGGCCGGCACGGTCGCTGGGCGCGCCCATCGTTTCATTCTAGTGCGCGAGCGGCGGCGAGAGAGCCGCCACCGCTCGTTTCCGCTCGCCGCTTCGGCGCAGCCGCTACTCGCCGCCGTTCAGGATCCGCCACTGCAAGGGTGCAAAGGGGGAGTTGCGAAGCTTCCGCTTCAGTTCTGCCGCAGTCATTCTCGTTCCGCCTTTCGGGCCGCAAGGAACCAGTCCCCGCAAGGATCGTCGCGACAGCTCGGCGGCTCGATCACCCTCACGAGGGAACCGGCTTGGGCACGAAGGGAGATCTTGTGTTTCAGAAACACAAAGTCGAGCGGTAGGCTCCGCCGCGATGGCCGCCGACGGGTTCCTGCTGGGTACGACGGACGCCGGCGAGTCGCTGAGGCTCGAGCCGCGCGACCTGACGACGCACGGCGTGATCGTCGGGATGACCGGCTCGGGAAAGACGGGTCTCGGCCTCGTGCTCCTCGAGGAGGCGCTCTCAGCGGGCGTGCCCGTGCTTGCGCTCGACCCGAAGGGCGACCTCGGCAACCTGCTCCTCACGTTTCCCGAGCTCGACGCGGCGAGCTTCCAGCCGTGGGTGAACGAGTCCGACGCTCGTGAAGCCGGGCTCTCGCTCGAGGAGTACGCGGCGAAGGTCGCGGGCGAGTGGAAGGAGGGGCTTGCCGCGTCGGGGATCGGGCCGGAGCGGATCCGCGCCCTCCGCGACACCGTCGAGCTCACGGTCTACACGCCTGGCTCGAGCGCCGGGGTACCGCTGAACCTGATCGGCTCGCTCAAGGCGCCGGCGCTCTCATGGGAGACGGAGGCCGAGACGCTCCGCGACGAGATCGAGGCCACCGTCACGAGCGTGCTCGAGCTCGTCGGGGTCGCAGCCGATCCGCTCTCGAGCCGCGAGCACGTGCTCCTCTCGAACCTCGTCGAGCACGCCTGGCGCGCCGGGCGCAGCCTTGACCTCGGCGCGCTCATCGGCGAGATCCAGTCGCCGCCGCTCCGCAAGCTGGGGGTCTTCGAGCTCGACGCCTTCTTCCCGCCTGCCGAGCGAACCGAGCTGGCGCTGAAGCTGAACGCGCTCGTCGCGTCGCCCTCGTTCGCGATCTGGGGCGAGGGCGCAGCGCTCGATCCGGCCGAGCTGCTCGGCGCGCCCGGAAAGCCGAGGGCGGCGATCGTTTACCTCGCCCATCTCTCGGAGCAGGAGCGCCAGTTTGCGGTCACGCTGATCCTCGCCAAGGTCGTGACTTGGATGCGCGGGCTCTCCGGCACGAGCGACCTGCGCGCCCTCGTCTACATGGACGAGGTCGTCGGCTTCGTCCCGCCCACCGCCGTGCCGCCCGCGAAGAAGCCGATCCTGACGATTCTCAAGCAGGCGCGGGCGTATGGCGTCGGGATGATGCTCGCGACCCAGAATCCGGTCGATCTCGACTACAAGGCGATGTCGAACGCGGCGACGTGGCTCGTGGGACGGCTCCAGACCGAGCGCGACAAGGAACGCGTTCTCGAGGGATTGAAGTCGGCCGCCGGCGACACGGACGTCGGCAGCCTCGACGAGACGATCGGCGCGCTCGAGAAGCGCCAGTTCCTGCTCGTCAGCGCCCACGAGCCGAAGCCGGTCGTCTTCTCGACCCGCTGGGCGATGTCGTACCTCCGCGGCCCGCTGACGAAGGAGCAGATCGAGGTGCTGATGAGAGATCGCGAGCGTCCGACCGCCGCCCCGAGCCCGGTGAGCCCGGCCGAGGCAGTGTCGCCGATCCACCCCGAGTCCGCCCTCTACGCCCATCCGGCGGCGCCCTGGCTCGCACAGGTCGGCGGCGTCCCGAACGGCAGCCGCCTGCGCCCGTTCCTGGCCGCGCGACTCGGCCTCCGCTTCGACGACGCAACCTCCGACATCGACACTAGCCAGGAGTGGGAGGCGCTGTACGGCCCGCTCGACACCGGGCTCGAGCTCGACAGCGAGGTCGCGGTCGACTACGACAACCGCGACTTCGTCCCCAACCCACCCGCGGGCGCGACCTATGTCGAGCTCCCGGCCGAGCTGAAGGACGAGTCCTTCCTCCGCGAGACCAAGGTCGCGATCCAGCGGCGCGTCGTCGATGCGCAGTCGCTGACCGTCTTCCGCAACCGTCCGCTGAAGCTCTACTCGCGCCCCGGCGAGAGCCGCGAGACGTTCGCGTCGAGGGCCGACGAGGCCGCCCAGGCAGGGGCCGACCGCGAGGCCGCGAGGATCCGCGATCGCCTCGAGGCGAAACGGGAGCGGCTGGAGGCAGCGCTCGAGACTGCCCGCCGGCGCGCAGAGGAGCTCGAGGCCGACCAGAAGTCGCGAACCGCGACGGAGCTGCTCGCCGGCGCCGGCACAGTCCTCAGCGTCCTC
>JACCRW010000103.1 GCA_013813345.1 Actinomycetota bacterium | reverse complement strand
CTCGTGCTCGCTGCACTTACCGCGCCACTGCTGCTACGCGCGGTCGCGCGTAGGCCGCTGCGGCCGTTCCTGCCGCTCTACGTCGTCGTCGCGGGTGGCGCCGGCCTCGTCCTCGCCGCCCAGGTCGTGCGCGGCGCCTCCCTGAACGACCTCTTCGGTGCCTATGCCATCGTCGGTGAGGGCGGCTATGACGTAGGCGAGGTGCTGAAGTTCCTCTTCTGGCACGTTGCGGAACTCGACCTGTACGTCGGCGTCTTTCCCGTCGCGGCCTTCGTCCTCCTCGCAGCCCGCGCGCGCTCGCTCGATGCCGGGGCGCAGGAGCTCGTCGTCGCGACCGTCGCGCTCGCCGCCTGGACGCTGCTCGTCGTCGCCGCCTTCGCCTCCCGCTTCGCGGGCGCGATCGAGGAGCGGAACATGTTCGTGCTCGCGCCGCTGCTCTTGATCGCGCTCCTCCTCTGGATCGATCGCGGCGCGCCCCGCCCCACCGTTCCGGCCGTGGTCGCCGCCCTTGTGGCCGCCGTGCTGCCCGCGCTGATCCCCTACGAGCGCTTCCTCCAGCTCAAGGTGCGCTCGGACACGCTGATGATCGTCCCGCTCTGGAACGTGCAGGACTCGGTCACGCTGCCGCGCCTCGACGACGTCGTGCTCTTCGCGGGGCTCGCGGCCGGCGCTCTCTTCCTGCTCGTCCCGCGCAGGTACGCGCTCGTGCTCCCCGCCGCTCTACTCGGCTACTTCGCGCTGGCGATTCACCCGATCCACGCCGGCCCGCACGGGATGGAGCGCGCCGCCGCGGATGCGCTCTTCGAGGGGATCCGAGTTCCGCACCGCGACTGGATCGACCGCGCTGTGCCGGACGGCGCCCGGGTCGCCGTGCTCTGGACGGGGCGCACGCACCGCTTCACGGTTCACCAGAACGAGTTCTTCAGCCGCAGCGTCGGGCCGGTCTACACGCTGGGCGGGCCGATGCCGGGCGGCTTTCCGGAGACGGCGGTCACCGTGGACGAGACGACGGGCGAGGCGCGCGGCATGGATGGTTCGATCGTGAGCGCCGAGTACGCGTTGACGGACGGTTCGGTCGCGCTCGACGGCGAGCCGGTCGCCCGCGACGAGCGGCTCGGGCTGACGCTCTACCGGACGGACGGGCCGCTGATCTCGACGACCAGCGTCATCGGCGTCTACAACGACCAGTGGTCGGGGGCGGAGGTCAGCTACCGGCGCGTCCGCTGCCGGGGCGGCACGCTGACCGTCACGCTCGACAGCGATCCCGGCCTCTTCGACGAGCCGCAGACGGTGACGGCGACGAGCGGCGGCGGCAGAGCTCTCATGCGGCTCGAGCCGGCGGAGTCGACGCAGCTCCGAGTGCCGCTCGCAGCGAAGGGGGGCGTCTGCAGCGCGCGCTTCACCGTCTCGCCGACGAAGGTTCCCGGCGGCGGCGACACCCGCGAGCTCGGCGTCCACTTCCGCGCCTTCGAGTACACCGCGCCGTGAGGATCGTCTTCGACGTCTCGCCGCTCTCGCACCCGCTGACCGGCGTCGGCAACTACATCCGCGGCTCCCTCGGCGGGCTCGTCGAGGCGGCGGCCAGACGCCACGAGATCGTCGCCTTCGCGCCGACGAGCCCCGCCGGCCGGAAGGCGATCCCGCGCGCGCTCGCCGGGCTCGACATCGAGCTCAAGCTCGTGGCCCTGCCGTTCTCGCAGCGCTGGCGCGATGCCTGGAGCCGGCTCGGCCGGCCGCCGCTCGAGCGCGTCGTCGGCGCATTCGACGTCTTCCACTACTCGGACTGGATGTATCCGCCGCAGGCGAGCGGCGTGCGCGCGACGACGATCCATGACCTCGTGCCGCTGCGCTTCCCCGAGTGGACGACCGCGAAGACGCAGTCGATGCACAACGCCAAGTACGCCGATGCCCGCACCTGCGACCTCGTCTTCGTCAACTCGGACTACACGGGCGCCGACGTGGTCGAGCGGCTGGGCGTCCCGCGCGAGCGAGTGCGCGTCGCGCGGCCGGGGCTGAAGCCGGAGTTCCGCCCGGACGGCGAGCGCTCGGATCTCGGGCGGCCTTATGTGCTCACAGTCGCCACGCTCGAGCCGCGGAAGAACCTGGGAACGCTGGCGCAGGCCCACCGGCTTCTCCGTGGTCGCCTGCTGCTCGCTGCAGCGGGCGGCTCGGGCTGGGGCGAGCAGCCGCTGCTCGCGGGTCCGGACATCGTCCGCCTTGACTTCGTCTCCGACGAGGAGCTGGCGCGGCTCTACCGCGGCGCTGCGGTCGCCGTCTACCCGTCGCGCTTCGAGGGCTTCGGGATGCCGATCGTCGAGGCGATGGCCTGCGGTGTGCCCGTGGTCGCGTCCTCGCACCCGTCGATGGACGAGGCGGCCGGCGCCGCGGCGGTGCGCGCCGATCCCGACAGCCCGGCCGCGATCGCCGCCGCGATCGAGGAGGCGTTGGACCGGCGCGAGGAGCTGGTCGAGAAGGGGCTCGCGCACGCGGCGACCTTCTCTTGGCGCTCCGTCGGCGAGACCTTCCTGGCGGCCTACGAGGAGGCCGCCGGATGAGGGTGGGCGTCGACGTCTCGCCGCTGCGTCAGACCGGAGCCGGCACCGCGCGCCATGTGAACGGCCTGCTCGGCGCGCTTGAAAGCCACGACGGGATCGACGTGAAGCCGCTCGCCTTCGGCGGCCGCGGCCGACTCGCCTCCGTCCTCCGCGACACTGCCTGGTACTTCGGCGGCCTCCCGCTTGCCGCCCGCGGTCTCGACGTCCTCCACTGCACGACCTTTCGCGGCCCGCTGCGCTCGCCGGTGCCGTTCACGGTCACGATTCACGACCTCGCGCTCGCTCGCCACCCCGAGCTCTTCCCGCGCTGGCACCGCACGAGCGGCCGCCTAGCGATCGGGCCGGTCGCTCGCGCGGCCTCGCGCGTCCTCGCGGTCTCCGAGTTCACAAAGCGCGAGACCGTGGAGTTGCTCGGCGTGCCCGACGGGCGCGTACGGGTGATCGGCAACGCGATCGACGCCGGCTTCACTCCCGATGGAGCGGCCGCCGAAGGCGATTACGTACTTGCGGTCGGCACGCTCGAGCCCCGCAAGAACCTCCGGCGTGTCGAGGAGGCCGCGCGGATCGCCGGGCTCGAGCTGCGCGTCGTCGGCGCGCGGGGATGGGGCGGCGTCGCCAGCGCGAGCTGGCTCGGTGCCGTCTCCGACGAGGAGCTCGCCCGCCTCTACCGCGGCGCGCTCTGCCTCGCCTTCCCCTCGCTCTACGAGGGCTTCGGGATCCCGGTGCTCGAGGCGATGGCCTGCGGCACCCCCGTCGTCACGAGCCGCGACGGCGCCACCGCCGAGGTCGCCGGCGACGCTGCGGTGCTCGTCGATCCGCTCGATGCGGAGTCGATCGCCGCGGGCCTGCGCGAGGCGATCGCACGCCGCGCCGAGCTGTGCGAGCTGGGGCTAGCGCGGGCTCGCGTCTACACCTGGGAAGCCGTCGCCGACGCGACGGTCGCCGCCTGGCGGGAGATCGCGTGAAGCTCGTGGCGATCGACGCAGACGTGCTCGGGCGGCAGCGCACCGGCGACGAGACGTACGTCCTGAATCTGCTGCGGGCGCTCGCTCTCATCACGCCCGACTCCGGGCTGAAGCTCGCAGCGATCACGCGACGCCCCGAGCTCGTGCCGGCGGGAATCGAAGCGGTCGAGCTCTCGACCTCGTCGCAGGAGCTCCGCATGGCCGTGACGCTGCCGCGGCTCCTCCGCCGGCTCGACGCCGCTCTCGGCCACTTCCAGTACGCGCTCCCGCTCCGGCTCCCCTGTCCGGCGGTCGTCACGATCCACGACCTCTCCTTCGAGCGCGACCCGTCGCTGATGGGCCGGAGGGATCGCCTCATCTTCCGGACGATGGTGCCGCACGCCACAAAGCGAGCCGCCCGCGTGCTGACGGTCTCGGAGCGAACCCGCCGAGACCTCGTCCAGCTCTACGGAATCTCGGACGAGCGGATCGTGGTGACGCCGAACGGCGTCGACCCGGCCTTCACGCCTGGACCGGGTTCGCACGACTACGCGCTACTCGTCGGCGCCGTCCAGGAGCGCAAGAACCCGCTCGCCGCGCTCGTCGCCGCCGAGGGCGCAGGCCTCCCGCTCGTCGTCGCCGGCCCACCCAAGGACGCGTCGCTCAGCCGCGAGCTCGCGCGTCGCGGCGCGCGCGTGACCGGCTATGTGCCACAGGAGGAGCTCGTAGCTCTCTATCGCGGAGCTGCCTGCCTCCTCCAGACCTCCCGCTACGAGGGCTTCGGCCTGCCTGTGCTCGAGGCGATGGCCTGCGGGACGCCGGTCGTCGCCGTCGACGAGCCGGCGCTGCGCGAGGTGGGCGGCGACGCGGCGATCTATGCGGCCGAGCCCGAGCTCGCGGCTGCGATCGGTCGGGCGCGCGCGGAGCGCGAGGAAAGGAGTGCAGCAGGGATCGCGCGTGCAAGCCTCTTCTCCTGGCAAGGAACGGCGCGGCGCACGCTCGAGGTCTACCAGGAGGTGCTGCGATGAAAGTTTCGGCGGTTGTGGTCTCGCACGGCCACGCGGCTGAGCTCGCCCGCTCGCTGCCGATGCTTCGGCCACAGGTGGACGAGCTGCTCGTGATCGCCAACCTGCCGGGCAGCGCAGACGTCGTCCCGGCCGATGTCGAGGTGCTCGCGAACACGCGCCCGCTCTCCTTCGCCGCCAACGTCAACCTGGGTACGCGAGCGACGAGCGGCGAGTACGTGCTCGTCGCGAATCCCGACGCAGTCCCGGCGCCGGGCGCGATCGCAGAGCTCGTCGCCTTCGCGGACGCCCACCCGCGCGCCGGCCTCGTCGGGCCGCTCGTCTTCTGGCCCGACGGCCGCTGGCAGCCGAGCCTGCGCCGCTTCCCGACCCTGCTCGGCACCCTCTGGCGCCGCACGCCCCTGCGGCTCCTACGCAGCCCCTACGAGCATCAAGCCTCCCACTACGGGACGAGGCCGTCAGAGCCGGTGCAGGGCGATTGGCTACTCGGCGGCGCCTGCGTCCTGATGCGCCGGACGATGCTCGACGAGCTCGGCGGCTGGGATCCCGGCTACCGCCACTACGTCGAGGACATCGACATCGCCTACCGCGCAGCGCAAGCCGGCTGGGAGCGCTGGCTCGTCCCCGCGGCGGTCGTCACGCACGACTATGCGGCCGTGATCGACAAGCGCTTCCTCTCCCGGCACACGCTCTGGCACCTGCGCGGGATGCTGCGGTTCGTGCGCAAGCATCCGGAACGGCTGAGGGCGTTGTGAAACGCTGGAGCGACGACGATCAGTACGCGGACGTCGAGGCGTACTTCTCCGGCCGCGCCGAGCTGGTCGTCTCGGTCGGCCGTCGGCTCGAGCCCGGAGACACCGTCCTCGACCTCGCTTGCGCCGACGGCCGCCTGGCCGAGTTCCTCGAGGCCTACGGGATCGGCTACCAAGGGCTCGACACCGTCCCGGAGATGGTCGAGCAAGCGCGTGCCCACGGAATCGAGGCGGAAGTCGGCGACCTGAACGACTACGTGCCACCCGAGCCTGTCACCGCGACCCTCTGCTTCCGCGCGATCTACTACTCCCGCGACCGAGCCGCATTCTTCCGCCACGTCGCCGGCTACACGACCGGCAAGCTCGTCTTCGACCTGAACCCGCGCCAGTACCCGCTCGCAACAATCCGTGAGGAGCTCCACGCCGCCGGTTTCGCCCGAGTCGACGTCCGCCCACTCTTCGCCCCGCAGCGCGTGAACCTGCCGCGCATCGCTGCGTTGGCGCTGCGTACCCTGGAGCGCTCAGGCCCGCTAGCTCGCCTCGCTCTGCGCTACCGGTTCACGTACGTAGTCGCCGCGTCCCTCTAGCCGCTCGGCTCTTCGATTGTTGCGGCGGTCGGATACGCCTCTGGAATGATTGACTGTTAGGCCGATGAACCGAGAAATCTTCGGCCAGGACCGCGGCTACGTTGTCGAGACCGTGCGCGTTTCGATGCGGCACTACTTTTCGACGTACCTGCTTTGGGCTGCGGAGGACAATGCAGCGCGAGCTGGTGCCATCGAGGCGGTTCATGAAGGTGGTTCGCGGTTCGACATCGAACACCAAGGTCTGGTCCTCGGGACCATCCTGGGCGCAGCGAACTTCCTCGAGGCGATGATCAACGAGCTCTACCAGGATGCCCACGACGATCACGGGACGGCGGGCGATGGTTACATCGCGCCGCTCTCGGAGTCCACGCGGCAAGCACTAGCTCAACTCTGGACGGGCACCGCGGAGGGATCGAAGCTCAGGCCACTCGAGAAGTACCAGCTCCTCCTAGTGACTGCCGGTCATTCGCCACTTGAGCGCGGCGCGCAGCCGTATCAAGATGCTGATCTTGTTATCCAGCTGCGAAACGTGATTGCGCACTACCAACCCAAGGATCTCGCGGCGGACTCTCCGACAAGAATGGAGCAGCGGCTGCGCGGGAAGTTCGCCGAGAACGTGTTAATGGCCGGCGCCGGCAACCCCTGGTGGCCAAGTCATTGTCTCGGCTACGGCTGCGCGAGTTGGGCGTGGCAGTCCGCTCTCGCATTTTCAGATGCAGTGGCCAACGCAGTTGGCGTAACCCCGAACTACCGTCGGCTTCGCACAGACCACTGGAAAGGCTTCGGGCGGGAACCAGGCTCGCCGCCTGGCGCGTAGAAGGACGGGATCAGGTCTTGCATTCCGGCAAGTCTCCAACGGGAACGCGCGAGCCGCACACCGTTCTCTAGCGGGTTGTTCGGTCGCGAGACCTACCCGGCTCTGCTACTAGACCGCTCCGTCCTCGCGGGCCTCACTCGCCATTAGCTCGTCGTGGCTGACATGGGCCAAGTTGAGCGGCGGCTGGAGTCGCCGGACGACGTTCTTCTCCAAGTCCTCGAGCTTGTACGGACACTCCTCGGCAAGCGGCCAGACTGCGAGCCGCAAGCGGCCAGACTGCGAGCCGCAAGCGATGGCGCATCCACCCTGTGAGCTTCGCCTCGCCGTCGTCGGGGTCGTCAGCGAGCCCGAAGCAGCTGTAGTTGCCCGGATTGTCCGGCGTACGCGGTACGCCGCGCAGCCCGAGCGGGCCATGCAAGAGGGCTGCGACGATCGTCGCGGGCTCGACCAGCCGGTCCTCCCCGCATAGCCGAAGTGGTACGTCAGGACGCGGCTGGCCAAGTCCGACTCCGACTTCCCGACGTAGAGGGGCCGCTGGTCAGCCGGCTCGCCGAGGCCGAGCTCGAGCCACACACCGGCGAGGCCGGAGATCGCGTAGAGGCCAGGATGGCGCCGCACGTGCTTGTCGGCACCGGCGAGGGGAATCGGCGGCACCGCAAGCGCAGCCAGGACGACATCGACCCAGCGCTGGAACTCCGGATCGTTCATCCCGCCGCGGCGTGCGTCAGGCGACGATCCGGTAGACCTGAAACACCTCGGCATACTCCCGATTCACGTTGATCCCGTGCACGCGCGCCAGGTTCCACACGTACTCGGCGTTCGCATAGCGCCGGTGCTGCTGTGAGGCATAGCGAGACAAAGCCGCCACTTTTCGCTCGACATGGCCTTTCTCCAAAGCGAGATACGCGCCGTAGGAGAAGTCGAAGTTGTTCCACGGAATCTCGTAGCCGAGCACCGTGGTCCGCTTGAACGCCCGCAGGCCCTCCTGCGCGATCGTCTGGTGATCCTGATGAACGTCGTGGTGCGAGGGCTGGAAGACGGCATCGGGCCGCAGCTCCTCCCAGAGGCCGACGAGCAGCTCGAGGATGTCCTGGCGCCGGTCGGGAAACGTGCGGACGTCGAAGTCGTGGACGTGGAGCTGCGCCTCAGGGAGCCCGAGCTCGGTCGTCGCCTCCCGCACCTCGCGCGCGAGCGTGTCGGCGGCGAATCCTTCCGGCAGCGAGCGGGTCGCGATCGAGAAGGCGACGTAGTGCACCTCGACGCCCGCCTCGACGAGCCGCGCCATCGTCCCGCCGCAGCCGAACTCGCCGTCGTCGGTGTGCGGCGCGAGCACGAGCACGCGCTTCCAGCCGTCGATCAAGCCTCCTCCCGCCGGCGCGCGAGCGTCAGCGCGGCGAGGCCGAGCAGACCCCAGGTCATCGGATCCTCGAAGAGCGCGTTGTAGAAAAAGCTGTGCACGGCGATCGCGCCCAGCGTAAGCCCCACAGCGAGCGCGGCGCGACCCGCATCGTTCCGGTGCGCACCGAGGAGCGCCGCGCCGAGCGCCGCCGCGCCGAGCCAGGCCAGCAACAGAAGCCCGGGGATCCCGGTCTCGGCGGCCACGGTCACGGGCGTCGAGTGCGACGCCGCCTTCCGTGGCTCGCGACCCCTCAACCCCGTCCGATCCGCGTACGCCCGCTTGAAGCTGCCGACGCCGACGCCCGCAAGCGGATGATCGGCAGCGATCCTGATCCCGTTCGTGACGAGATTCGCACGGCCGCTCGTCGCGTTGTTGAGCCCGGCCCGCGACTCCTGCAGGAGCTTCGTCCGCACCTGCGGGGTCGCGAAGCCGACGGTGAGGAGCACGGCCGCGACGAGGCCCGCCGTCGCAGCGGCGCGCCAGCGCCACACCACCGTCGCCGCGGCGAGCACGCCGGCGACGAGAGCCGCGAAGCTCGATTGCGAGAATGAGAAGAGGAGTCCCGTCCAGATCGCCGCGACGGCACCGAACGCACCCGCGAGCAGCCGCCCGCGCAGCCCGAGCAGGACGAACCCGAGCGTCGCCAGAATCGCGACGACCAGATAGCGCCCGTAGATCGACGGGTCGTAGAAGACCGAGTTGACGCGATAGAACGGCGCGTACGCGTTCCCCACGATCACGGTCGGGTTCCAGAACACGTCGCGTGTCGCCCACTGGAAGAGCCCAATCCCCGCGTATGCGAGCGCCGTCGCGAGCAGGCCGCCGTACAGGGTGAGCAAGCCGGTTCGGCTCCACGGCAGTCGCGCGAAGCCGATCGCGAGCAATCCGAAGGGAAGGATGAACGCGAGGAGGAAGATCGCACCCTCTCGGAGATCGCCCGTCCAGAGGAGCGACAGCCCCGTCCAGGCGACAAAGGCCGCCAGCGGAATCGCCAGAGGCCCGAGCTCGCGCGAGTGTTGTTCTCCCCGGACGATCCGCCAGCCGAGACCGAGCGCAACCGCGGCGACGACCGCGTACAGCGGCAGGAGCAAGCTCGCCTCCTCGCCGCCGAGCTCGAGCGGGATCCGGATCGGGACGCAGGCGAGCGCGGCGAGCGGCAGCACCCAGGGCCGACGCAGCAGCAACCCGGCCCCCGCAGCGGCCGTACCGAGGCCGATCGCGGCGGCAGCGAGCAGGAGCGGCGTCCGGCCTTCGGGAGCGAGGTACGCGGCGAGCCCCGCGGCGCCGAGCGCCCAGGCCAGGAGACCGGCGAGTCGGAGCTCCCGCCGCGGCGCGACGAGAAGAAGCGCCAGCCCGAGACAGGCCAGCGGGCCGGCGAGGCGGGCAAGCTCGCTCATCGCAACAGCTCTCGGACGAACACGGCGGCGCTCGCCGAGTGCCCGTTCGCCGAGACACGCAACGTGTACCTGCCCTTCTGGCGCGGAACTCGCAGTCGCAGCGTCCCCGGTCGAGCGAGTCCGCCTCGCCGTCCGAGTGTCCACCGAACGCGCCGCGCGTCCGAGGAGACCCTGATCGCGAACCGCGTTCCTCCCGTGGCCACGATCCGCTCGCGGCCGAGCGTGACGTACCTCACCGTCACGGGCGCAAGCTGGACGGCGTCACCGAGGTTCCCCGCCGGGTCGCGAGCGCGCAACTCGAGGGGATACGACCCCGGACGCACCGAACGCCCGTCCACGCGACCGAACCACGGCAGCGTGTCGCGGTCGCGGGGGAAAAGCGTCTCGACGCGCTTCTTCCCGTCCACGAGGAGGAGCGCACGGGCGGGCTCGCTGAGCGAATAGTCGACCGTCAGCCGATCGGATCGCCGATCCCCGTCCGGCGAGATGATCCGCGGCATCACCCCCGCCTCGAGAACCGTGGGCGCAGTCAGGTCGATCTCGATCGGATTCGGCAGCACCGTCGTCTGCCGCTCCTCGCGCAGCCGCACGCGCGGACGGTACTCGCCCTCGGGCAGCGGCTGCCCGTCCGCGCCGAGCCCGTCCCAGCGGATCACGACCCGGCCGCGGCCGAACCGCTCGCCCTCGACCGGGGTGGCCACGACGTCCCCGTCGGAGTCGATGAGCGCGATGTCGAGGCGATCCGCCTCGCGCAGCCGGAACGAGATCCTGGCGCGGTTGCTCTCACAGCCGCAGATCGGCGAGAAGACCTTGTCCACATCCGTCCCGAAGATCGGGCTCTGCTCGAGCTTCAGCCCCTGGGTGAGCGTGAACGCCGTCGCGGTGGCCGCGAGCAGCGCGACCACGAGCACGGTCGAGGCGAGGCGGGCCACAGGCGGCTGATTCTATTCGGCACCCCGCAACGGCATGCAGTCGGCACTACGCTGCGAGCATGCGCCTCACCGCCGCTGTCAACACCGAGCCTCCCTGGTACGTGGCCCGCTGTCTCGAAGTCGAGGTAACGAGTCAGGGTGAGACCCTCGAAGCTGCGCTCGAGAATCTCAAGGAGGCCCTCGAGCTCTACTTCGAAGACCAACCGGCTCCCAGCTCCCTCGAGCCTCCGATCATCGCCTCGGTCGAGATTGCCGCCTGAGCCGCCGGAATCGGCCCGGATTCCGATAGTAGGCTGTGCCACCGCTGCCTCGCCTGTCCGGAGCCGATACGGCGCGTGCGCTCGAACGCGCAGGGTTTCAGCGCGTCTCACAGCGCGGAAGCCATCTCAAGCTCAGGAACGCGGGCGGTAGAACTAGCGATCGTGCCGCTCCATCGTGAGCTCGCATCGGGAACGCTCCATCGATTCTCCGACAGGCGGACTTGTCCCGAGAGGAGTTCAGCGAGTTGCTCTAGGAGCAAGCTGCGGCCGCCGAACCAGCCGCCGAACGGCCGCACCGACCAGGAGCAACGCCGCGACACCGAGCACGAGGAGGATCACGACTTCCGCGCCGGGCGCCTCGACGAGCTTCAGCCCCGCGAGCGTCAGCGTCGTCGCGAGACCGAGCCGGAGCGCTCGGTCCGGGAGCTTCACCGAGACGTTGCTGCCGAGCAGGACGCCCGGGATCGAGCCCACGAGGAGCGAACCGGTAGCGGCGAGGTCGACGTTGCCCGCGACGAGATGTCCGGCGCCTGCGACCCAGAGCAGGGCGGCCGCGTGGAAGATGTCCGTGCCGACAACCTTCGAGGCGGTGAGCGGGAAGACGAGCAGCATCACGAGCCCGAAGAACGTGCCGCTGCCGACCGAGGTGAGCCCGACGATGAAGCCGCCGCTCGCGCCGAGGAGGAGCGCGATCCGCCGGTCGCTGCGGGCAAGGAGGAAGGGCGCGTCGGTCTTCGCGCGTCCGGTAACGAACGTCTTGATCGCGAAGCCGAGGCCGCCGGCGATCAGCGCCGCGCCGAGGATGATCCCGGCCGCGTCCTCGAATCCGTCTCCGTAGCGGTGCGAGAGCCAGGTCGAGAGCCCGACGCCGGCCAGCGAAAAGGGCGCCGACCCGGCGAGCATCCAGAGCGTCAGCCGCGCGTGCACCGTGCCGAGCTGCCGGTGGCGAGCCGCGCCGAAGGTCTTGAAGATCGCTCCGTGGACGATGTCGGTGCCGATCGCGACCGTCGGCTTGAACCCGAACAGGAAGACGAGCATCGGCGTCATCAGCGAGCCGCCGCCCATCCCGGTCATCCCGACGAGCAGGCCGACGAAGAGCCCGGCGAGCGAGAGCTTCGGGTCCACGGCGGCCACTCTACCGGTTGTCTACTAATACCGTCGATTAGCTTGAGTTATGCAACCTCCGCTAAGCTCCAGCGTTATGCCCGGCCCCCCCGCCCAGCTCGAGCCGATCGAGGTTCTCGCCGAGCGCTCCGAGGCGCTGAGCGCCGAGGAGCTGCTCGCGGCCATGGTCGAACGGTTCCACCCCCGCCTCTCGCTCGCCTGCTCCTTCCAGAAGGAGGAGAGCGTGCTGCTCGACATGCTCTTCGGCATCGAGCTGAAGGCGCGCGTCTTCGCGATCGATACCCACTACCTCTTCCCGGAGACGTACGAGTTCTGGCGCGAGGTCGAGCGGCGATACGACACGAAGGTCGAGGTGTTCGAGGGCCCGAGCGCCGAGGAGCTCACGGCGACTCACGGCGAGAAGCTCTGGGAGCGCAAGCCCGAGCTCTATCTCGCGGTCGCCAAGGTTGAGCCGCTCCATCGCGCGCTCGAAGATCTCGACTGCTGGATCACTGGCATCCGCCGCGACCAGTCGCCGACACGCGCAAACGCGCCGAAGCTCGGCTGGGACGCCGCGCACGAGCTGTGGAAGGCGAACCCGCTCGCCGACTGGAGCGACGACGAATGTTGGGCGTACATCCGGGAGCGCGGGCTCCCCCACAACGCGTTGCACGACCGCGGCTACGCATCCCTCGGCGACACCCACTCGACGCTCCCCGGCGACGGCCGCGAGGGCCGCTGGGCCGGCAGCG
>JACCRW010000085.1 GCA_013813345.1 Actinomycetota bacterium | reverse complement strand
AGCTAGCCATGTTTCCCAGACAGCCGCGCTCGGGCGGGGCGAGCATCGGTCCCGGTAGCCGCAGCGCACCCCTTGAGGTTAGCCGGGTAGCTCTTCTCCGCTCTCTTCCATCTCCCGCTCCTTCTCTTTGGCGCGGTCCGCGTCTGACGCAGCCGGCGAGGCGTCGTCGTCCGCGCTCGGGTCGGGCTCGATTGTCGGTTCCTCGGCGTCAGCCACAGCCACGAGAACCTAACACCGGATCGCGCGGCCGAGTCTGGGCGGGCACTAGTTGGTGTCGTATCCTTCGGCCGTGGCAATCGACACCGTCTGACCTGCTCCAACTGCGTCGCCACGATCCCCGACCGATGCGAAGGATGCGGGCTGGCGCTACTGGTCGGACGGAGTCGAAGAGCTGCACGCGTTCTGCAGGGAGTGCGCCATCGCGAGTTCGCGTCGGACGCGCCCTCCTCGATCGACGTCACCTGTTCGCCCGGGATGCGGTTCATCGACGCTGACTTCTACGGGCCGCTCCGGGCGTCCTGGTGGTGGCTCAACGTTTCGCGAGCCGCTGATTCTCGCGCAAGGGGTTACGCTCTTACCGTGGGCGCGCGCCCAAGCGACCGTGGCGCCCCGAGTTGATCCCATTCCCCCTGGGCACTCGGTGGTCACTGCGATCGTATCGAGGAGAGCCGCACTCCTCGGGGGCGCGCGCCCGCCGTCTGTGGGACAAACGTACGCGCTCCCTACGAGATGAAGAGGACGGCGTCGTTCCCCCGGTAACAGCCCGCTGCTGGCCCCGTCCGGCGCCGCCCTCCGTAGTTAGTAGACGTGGCCCGGGAGATCGAAGTTACGCGGCTCCCAAAACGCTTACATCTCATGGAGGGCCAGCAGGGGTTCGGCATGCCCCGACGACACTCCGACCTGCTGCTCGCCTGCGGTCACAACGATTTCCGCGGCTCGAGCACGAGCGGCCTGACGATCCCCGACGTCGGCGGCGAATGTGCCCCGGTTTGCGGGAACTGCGGAACGTCGACTTGGAGCCGGTCGGCCGCTAGGCACTAATGCGCGTTGCGGCGAGCTGCCCGCACGCTGCAGCGATGTCGCGTCCGCGTGTGAGGCGAACCGTCGACGGCAGCCGCGCCTTATCGAGCACGTGCTTGAAGGCGCTGATCGCGTCCCGCGAGGAGCCGTTATAGCCAGGCCCCTTGTTATCAAGCCCGGTGGGGTTGTAGGGGATCAGGTTGACCTTGAAGATGGCCGGATCGAGCAGCCCCGCCAGCTCCCGCGCCTGCTCGGTCGAGTCGTTCACGCCGTTGAGCATCACGTACTCGACGTAGACCTTCCGGTGGCGCAGCTCGAAGTAGCGACGGCACTCCGCGAGAACGGTGTCCAGGGGATAGCGATCGTTGACGAGCATGAGCTGCGAGCGCAGTCGCGGGTCGGCGGCGTGGAGCGAGAGCGCGAGCCGGATCGGCTGCTCGACCTGGTCGACGAAGCGCGTCAACCCCGGCAGCCAGCCGACGGTGGAGATCGTCGTCCGTCGGTGCGTGATCCCGACGTCAGGAAGCCGGCGGGCGGCGGCAAGAACGTTGTCGAGGTTCAGCATCGGCTCGCCCATCCCCATGAAGACGAGATGGTCGACGGGCTCGAGCCGGCGGAAGTGGAGAGCCTGGTCGAGGATCTCGCCGGCAGTCAGGTTGCGCCCGAAGCGCATCGCGCCGGTCGCGCAGAACGAGCAGGTGAGCGGACAGCCCGACTGCGACGAGACGCAGATCGAGCGGCGGCCGTCGCGGTAGCGCATCAGCACTGCCTCGACCGGATGGCCGTCGCCCGTGCGGAAGAGCGCCTTGATCGTGCCGTCGCTCGAGTGCGCCTCGTCGGCGAGCGTGAGGCTCGAGAACGGCACCTCGGCCGCGAGCAGCTCGCGCAAGGACGCCGGCACGTTCGTCATCTGCTCGAAACCCGCGACCCCGCGCGCCGCCCATTCCCACACCTGGCGGGCGCGGTAGGCGGGCTCACCGCGGTCGCCGAGCGTCCGCTCGAGCAGTTCGAAATCCATGAGGCCAGGGTAGCCGCGCTCGAAATGGGCTTGTGGTGTCCCAACACAAACTCACCCCGGCTTCGCTCAACCGTGCGAGTGGCCGAGCGGCGAGAGACGCTTCTGTTGTTCCAACACAAGGGATCACGCTCGGCGCCGTAGGTCGGCTCCGTAGAATCGCCCCCGTGATCGACCTTCGCTCCGACACCGCGACGCGGCCGACCGACGGGATGCGCGCGGCGATCGCCGCCGCCGTGGTCGGCGACGAGCAGAAGCGCGAAGATCCGACCGTCAACGAGCTCGAGACGCGCGGCGCCGTGGTGCTCGGGCAGGAGGCTGCGCTCTACCTGCCGACGGCGACGATGGCGAACCAGATCGCGTTGCGCCTCCACACCGAGCCGGGTGATGAGCTGCTCGGCGAGGAGAACTGCCACGTCTTCATCTCCGAGCTCGGCGGGCCGGCGGTGCACTCGGGTGTCGTCACACGCGGCCTGCCGGGAGTCGCCGGCCGTTTTACGCCTCAGCAGGTGCGCGCTGCCTACCGAATGCCCGCCGTTCACTCGCCGCGGACGAAGGTCGTCTGGGTCGAGAACACGCACAACGCCTCTGGGGGAAGGGTCTGGCCGCTTGCGGAGATCGACGAGATGCGCGCCGTCTGCGACGAACTCGAGCTCCGCTTCCACCTCGACGGCGCGCGGCTGCTGAACGCCGCGGTTGCGAGTGGGGAGGAGGCCGCCACGATCGGGCGGCGCTTCGACACCGTCACGCTCTGCCTCTCGAAGGGGCTCGGCTGCCCGCTTGGCGCGCTGCTCGCGGGCTCCGAGGAGGCGATGGTGCGCGCGCGTCGTTTCAAGCACCTGTTCGGCGGCGCGATGCGGCAGGCGGGAATCGTCGCGGCGGCCGGCGTCTACGCACTCGACCACCACGTCGAGCGGCTCGCCGACGATCACGGCCGCGCCAAAAAGCTTGCGCTCGGCCTCGCCGAGGCGGGCCTTGCGGTCGATCCCGATCGCGTCGAGACGAACTTCGTTCAGCTCGATGTGGCGCCGCTCAGTCCCGCCGAGGCGATGGCCCGGCTCGCCGACCATGGCGTCGGACTCTCGGCGACGATCCATCCCACCCTCCTGCGCGCCGTCACCCACCTCGATGTGGACGACGACGACATCGATGGCGCGCTGGAGCTGATCCCGCATGCGCTGGTCGGTACGCGAGCCCGTGTCGGCGCCTGAGGCGCTCCGCGAGGAGCTCGTCCGCCGGCTTCGCACCGCGCAGGCCGAGCAGCGCGCCCCGTCGGTCAGCGCCGCCGTCTTCCGCGCCGACGAGCTGCTCTGGCAGGACGCGGTCGGCCTCGCGGACGTCGATGCCGGGACGGTTGCCTCACCGGAGACGCAGTACCGGATCGGCTCGATCACGAAGACCTTCACCGCGGTCTGCGTCCTCCAGCTCCGGGACGCCGGCGAGCTCTCGCTCGACGACCCGCTCGACAAGCACATTCCCGAGAGCGCCCACGCGCCGACGCTCGGTCGGATGCTCTCCCACGCGTCCGGCCTGCAGCGGGAGCCGCCCGGCGAGATCTGGGAGACGTTGCAGCCGCCCAGTCGCGAAGAGCTCGTCGCGAGGACGGGCGAGGCCGAGCAACCGCTCGCGCCCGGCTCGTGGTGGCACTACTCGAACCTCGCGTTCGCGCTCCTCGGCGAGGTGGTCGCACGGAGGACCGGCGGTAGTTGGGAGGACGCGCTCCGCGCGCGCGTGCTCGAGCCGCTCGAGCTCGCCCGGACGACCGCGGTCGCCGAGGCACCCGCCGCGCGCGGGTACTTCGTGCTGCCCTACTCCGACGCGGCCGAGCTCGAGCCGGATCTGGACCTCGGCGGCACGGACTCGATCGGCACGCTCTGGTCGACGACAGGCGATCTCGCTCGCTGGGGCTCCTTCCTCGTCGCCGGCGACGACCGCGTGCTCGCGGCGGCCACGCTCGAGGAGATGTCGCACGTCCGCGTGATGGTCGATCACGAGCGCTGGACTCTCGCCTGGGGCACCGGGCTCGAGCTCTACCGACGGGGCGAGCACGTCTTCGTCGGCCACGGGGGCGGGATGCCCGGCCATGTGGCTGGTCTCGTCGTCCATCGCGCCAGCGGGATCGGCGCCGCCGTCCTGATGAACACGAGCGCGGGCGGCCAGCCCGAGGCGCTCGCGCTCGACCTCGCAGGCGCAGCGATCGAGGCGCTCCCGGAGACCTCGGAGCCCTGGCGGCCGGGCGAGCCGCCGCCCGCCGAGGTCGAGCCGATCCTCGGCCGCTGGTGGACCGAGGGTCACGAGCTCGTGCTCGCGTGGCGAGGCCGGCTCGAGGCGAAGCTGGTCGGCGGCGTGGCCGGCCGCGACGTCTCCGTCTTCGCACCGGAGGGCGACGCCTATCGCTGCGTCGATGGCCGCGAGCGGGGCGAGCTGCTGCGGGTCGTGCGGGACGAGCACGGCGAGGTCGAGAAGCTCTACTTCGCGACCTATCCGCTCCGCCGCGTGCCCTCGACGTTCTAGAGAATGCGCTCTTGACGCAGGAGCGGCCGGACGGCCGCGACGAACGCTTCCGCATCGCGCTTCTTATGCTCCCCGAACGAGACCTCGTCGCCGGCGGCGACGACGACGCGGAGGGTCGAGCCCAGGAGTCCACGCTGTAGCCGCACGTCCTCAACCGAGTCGTAGGGCCACTCGAGCCACGTCTCGCCGAAGATCCGCGCGAAGAAGATCAGGCGCCTGTCGGTCGCGACAAGGAGCCCGGCGCGCAGCCCCTTTGTCGTCGAGAGGAACGCGAGCGGCAGCTCGCCCTCCTCGAGCCGCTCCGGCAGCAGCTCGACCTCCTCGTCGACGAGCAGGCGCCGCTTGAACGACTCGTCCGCCAGCTCCTGAACCGCGTCGACGCGCTCGGTCAGGGCGGGCTCCATCCGCACCGTCAGGCCCGGCGGGAGTGCCGCATCGATCGCGCGGATCGCGGCGCGCCCGTTGCGCCAGACCGACGGGTCGACGCCAACGAAGAAGCCGTCGCTCGTCAGCAGCGTGCGCGAGGCATCCGGGTAGCGGAGCGCGAGCACGCAGTCGTCGAAGCGCGCCGTCACCTGGCGCGCCTCGGCGACCCGGATCGTCACGCCCTCGTCCCCCACGACGAGCTGAGGCAGGCGGGAGCGGCGGAAGCCGAACCCGCGCGAGGGCAAGACGCGTCCACTGACCTTGGTGGTCGAGGTGAGCGGGTACTCCGCGAGCCGGTCGGGTCGCGCCGTCGCCGGCGGCGCGATCACGAGCAGCGTCTCGAGAGCCTGGGCGAGTGCGGCGGCGATCGCCTCCCGGCCGAGCTCCTTTCGCTGTCGCACGAGCTCCGCCGGCTGGACGAGCTCGGCGCCGAGCAGGTGCTGCGCCGTCGCGTAGAAGAGCTGCGCCGGGATCGCGGTCGGTTCGGTCAAAGCTCGATCGGCGAAGCGGCGCTCGTCGTCCAGCTCCTCGTCGGTCGGGCCGTCAAAGGCCAGCGTCTGGAGCACTGCGAGCGTCTCCTCGATCACGCGACCGGAGTTCGCCGCCATCGTGTCGATCGCAACGACGACGTGGACGAGCTCGGCGGTCAGCGGTACGAACTCGGCCGCGGGCGCATAGCTGAGCCCGAGCTCGTACCGGATTCGCTCCTGCACCCGGTGCTCGAGGATGCTCACCGCCGCGGCGAACGCGTTCGAGCGGCGGGCGAGAACCGAGAACGCGACCACGCCGAACGGGCCCTCGGGATAGAAGGCAGGCCACGCAAGGCCATCGAGCTCGCGCGGCTGGGGCGCGAGCTGGGCCTCGCCGTGCGGGAGCTCGACACCGAGCTCGTCCGGCGGGCCCGTGAGCCAGAGCGCGGCGTTCCCGTTCGCGAAGCGCGTCCGCGCCCACGCAGCGATCTCGTCGGCCTCGAGCGCGCGCAGACCGTACTCGTCGTAGCCCACAAGCCCGTGCTCACGCGGCCCGAAGCGGAGCGCGAACGCGAGCCGCGTCGGGTTCGGACCCTGCAGCGCCTCCTCTGCAAGGAGCACGTTCCGTTCCGTCTCGAGCCGCTCGAGCGGAAGCGCGCCGAGCCTCTCGGACGTCTCCGCGAGGAAGGGGAAGACGAGATCGGCGTCGCCGCTCGCCCAGAAGCTCGTGAAGATGTTGTCGACGCTGCCGTTCCAGTCGAGCGCGCGCCGGCCCGTCACCGGCAGCGCCAGGTGCTCGACGAGATGGGTGATCCCGCCGGCCGCCGCTGTCTCGTCGGCGCGTCCGACCCGGACGACCAGCGATCCGACGAAGGGCGGCGGCCCCTCCGCGAAGAAGACGGGGATGCCTCCGATCGACGCTCGTTCGAGCTGGGTCAACCTTGCCGCTAGCGCTCGCCGGCGACGAAGAACATCGTCGCAATCCCGATGTAGACCGCGATCAGGATCAGACCCTTGAGGCGACTCGATCTCCCGTCGGCCAGGAGCACGGCGGAGACGACGACGGAGACGCCCAGGGCGATGATCTCGACCTCGCGGAAAGCGAGGGCGAGCGGCTCGATCAGGAGCGCGAGCAACGCGACGGCGGGGATCAGGAAGACCGCCACCTGCGCGCTCGATGCGAGGGCGATCTCGGCTGCCAGCTTGATCTTTCCTCGTGCGGCCACGACGACGGCGCCACCGTGCTCGGCCGCGTTGCCCACGATCGCGATCACGACGGCGGCGAGAAAGAACTCGCTGACGCCGGAGTCGTCCGCAAAGGTGTTGATCGAGCCGACGAGGATCTCGGCGACGAGGGCCGTCACAACCGTTGCAGCGCCAAGCACGACGAGCGCCAGGCGGAGTGACCACCCCTTGATCTCCTCGTCGCTCGCGATGTGCAACGCCGCGTGCCGGCGCAACGAGTAGTAGGTCAGCCCGACGTACGCGATCAGGAGCACGATCGAGACGGGGATCGAGAGATCCGCGAGGGAGCTCCGCTCGGGGTCTCCGTCCCAACCCGGGATCGCGACGACCAGGAGAAGCAGCGTCGAGAACGCCACGAGAGCGAGCGCGAGGAAGCTCGACTGCCGATCGATCTCGCCGCGACCGCCGAACAGGAGCGAGAACCCGAGCACGAGCAGCAGGTTGCCGATCACAGAACCGCTCAGCGAGCCGCGGACTACCTCGAACTCCATGGCGTGGACGGCGAAGAGCGCGATGATCAGCTCGGGCGCGTTGCCGAAGGTGGCGTTGAGGAAGCCGCCGATCCCGGCGCCGGTGTGCTCGGCCGCGTGCTCGGTCGCCTCGCCGATCAGCCACGCGAGCGGGATGAGGGCGGCCGCGGCGAGCACGAACTCCAGCGTCTCGGTCGGGTGGAAGACGTAGTGGATGAGAATCACGAGCGGCGCGAGCGCCACGGAGGTGAAGAGGAGGCGGCGCACCATCGTCCCGGGCACCCTAACGACGCCGTCCCGATAACCGAACGGTTGCCCTCGCTCCCGCGACTGCCTGAAATCGCGCGAAATGTCAAGTCTTGCGGGCAGCTGTCGTCGCGCCCACAATCCCGGTGTGGCAGAGCCCGCGCAGGCCCCGGTCGAGCTCCCGCTCCGTCCTCAGGACGAGCTGGAGTGCCGCCGCTGCGAGATCCATTGCGACAAGGTCGTCTACCCTGGCGCGTGCCTCGAGCGCGCTTGCCCGTTCGTCTACGCCTACGAGGCGTGGGGCCACACGTACATGGGCTGCCTCCAGAAGGTGTACGAGGTCGAGATCGACCTCGACCTCTTGCGCGCGGCGGAGGCCCGGAGTGACGGCTTCGGCGCGGTTCGGGCGGCGCGCGGGCCGCTGCCCATGTGCAAGGTCGAGGTGGCGCCGTGCTACGAGTCGCGCGGCGACGAGCTCGGCTGCCGCAACCCGGAGTTCCACGAGCTGCCGCGAGCCCGCCCGAGCTTCCGTGTCTTCGCGCAGCTCACCTCCAGCTAGCCCGGCTCGTCAAGCACCGGCCGCGGGATACCGATACTCGGGCGGATGGCCGCTCGTCAGAGACTCGCTCGCAGCCTCCTCGCCGGCGCGCTCGTCGGTGCGCTGCTCCAGTGCGCAGCAAGTCTCGGCGACCTCGGTGGCCTCGCCGAGGCCATCGACCGCTGGTACGCGCCGCTCGTTCCCATCCTCGGCGGTACGGCGCTCTGCCTGCGCGGCTCCGACGCGGGTCGCGGGAGGAGAGCGTGGACGCTGATCGGGATGGCTCTGATCTCGTGGGGAGCGGCCGATACGTGGTACTCGATCGCCTTCTGGAATCTTGCCGAGGTGCCGTTCCCGTCGATCGCGGACGCCTTCTGGCTGCTCTTCTATCCACTCGCGATGGCGGGTGTGGCGGCGCTCGCCGCCGCGCAAGGTCGCGCCGATCGCACCGGCCTCTCGCTCCTCGACGGAGTGATCGGCGCGCTCGCCATGGGAGCGGCCGGAGCCGCAGCTCTCTTCGGACCGATCGTCGAGGCGACCGGCGGCTCCACGCTCGCGATCGCGACGAACCTCGCCTATCCGCTCGGCGATCTGGCGCTGGTCGCACTCGTCGTCGGTGTCATGCCGTTCCTGCGCTGGCAGCTCGGCCGAGCCTGGATCCTCCTCACGCTCGGAATCGTCGTCTTCGGGATCTCCGACAGCTTCTACCTCTTCCGGATCGCCGAGGGCACCTACGAGACCGGGACGATTCTCGATGCCGGCTGGGTCGTCGGCGCCGCCGTGATCGCCCTCGCGGGCTGGCAGAAGCCCGCGCTCGTGAAAACCGGGCGGGAATCCGCGCCCGCGTGGGTCATCTTCGTCTTCCCCGTGTCATTCGGCACGATCGCGGTTGCCGTGCTCGTCTACGACCACTTCAGCCGAGTCCATCTCCTTGCGCTCGCGCTTGCGGCCGCCTGCCTGATCGCGGTGCTCGGGCGGATGACGATGATCTTCCGGGAGAACCTGGCGATGATCGCCCGGAGCCGAATCGAGGCCTCTACGGACTCCCTGACGGGGCTCGCGAACCGACGCCGGCTCGTCGCCGACCTCGAGGCGGTGTCGGAGTCGGCGACGCTTGTCCTGCTCGATCTCGATGGGTTCAAGGCCTACAACGACACCTTCGGCCACCTCGCAGGCGATGCGCTCCTGGAGCGGCTCGGGGCGGCGCTCGATCGCTCGGTGGGCGGTGCGACGGCCTACCGGATGGGCGGCGACGAGTTCTGCGTCCTCTCCCTCGGTGAGGCAGACGGGCTCGAGCTCGCGCGGATCGCAGCCTCGGCGCTGCGCGAGGGTGGCGACGGCTTCGAGATCGCGAGCTCCTTCGGGATCGTCTCGCTTCCGGACGAAGCGGAGGACGCGAGCGGAGCGCTTCGGCTGGCCGACTCGCGCATGTACGCGCAGAAGCAGCGGCGTCGCTCCTCGGCCGGCAACCAGAGCAAGGACGTGCTCCTACGAGCGCTCGCCGAACGCAGCCCGACGCTCGTCACTCATGTCTCCGACGTCGCCGAGCTGGCCCTCGAAATCGGCCGTCACTTGGGTCTCGCCGAGCACGACCTCGTCCAGCTCGGTCACGTGGCCGAGCTCCACGACGTCGGCAAGGTCGCGATTCCCGATGCGATTCTGGAGAAGCAGGGGCCGCTCGATCCGAGCGAATGGGCGTTCGTCCACCAGCACACGCTGATCGGGGAGCGGATCATCGGTGCTGCGTCTGCGCTGCTTCCGGTCGCCCGCATGGTTCGCTCTACCCACGAACGCTGGGTGGGGCTCGGCTATCCCGACTGCTTGAGCGGCGAGGCGATCCCGCTCGTCGCTCGCATCGTCACCGCCTGCGACGCCCTCTCCGCGATGGTCTCGGAGCGTCCCTACCGGGACGCCGTCGGGCTTCCGGTCGCCCTCGACGAGCTCGACCGCTGCGCGGGTATGCAG
>JACCRW010000018.1 GCA_013813345.1 Actinomycetota bacterium | reverse complement strand
CCGCAGCGGCCGACCTTCTCGACGGCGAGCTACGGGAGCAATCAGTGAGGCGGCTCTGCCTCACGCTCCTCGCCGTGGCCGCGTTTGCTCCGGGCGCCGGGAACGCTGCCGACGCGCGCTTCGGCGGCGTCGACACCGGCGCCTACCCGTCCCTGCGGGTGCTTCTCGTAACTCCCGAGCCGACGCGGCTCGCGCCGAGGCTGACCGAGAACGGCGTCCGCGTCTCGGGCCTCGAGGCTGCCAATCTCGGCAGCGCCAAGAGCGTCGTCCTCGCCGTCGATCGTTCTCAGTCGATGCGGGGACAGGCGATGGCCGACGCGTCCCGTGCCGCTCGTGCGTTCGTGCGCCGCAAGCCGCGCTCGGACCGGATCGCGGTCGTGGCCGTCGGCAAGCGCGCCGTGCAGCTCACCGGCTTCTCCTCGGCCACGATCGACGCCGATGCGGCCCTGCGCGGTGTCGAGGTCGACCAGGTTCAGGGCACCGCGCTCTACGACGCGATCGTGCTCTCGGCCGAGGCGCTCGGCGCGGAGACGCTCGCCTCCCGCGTCCTGATCCTGCTCACGGACGGCCAGGAGGTCTCGAGCGAGGCCACGCTCGAGGCCGCGATCGCAGCCGCCCGCAAGGCAGGCGTCACCGTCTATCCGATCGCGATCGAGAGCCCGAGCTTCTCGCCGGCGCCGCTGAAGCGGCTCGCCAAGGCGACCGGCGGCCGCTACTCCGGCGCCCGCGACTCCGGCGCGCTCGTCGCCGTCTACACCTCGATCGCGGCGGAGCTGAAGCGGACGTGGCAGCTCACGTACACGACCTCGGCACGACCGGGCGAGCGGGTTCGCCTCGCCGGCGCGGGCGCCTCCCTGAGCGCGACGATCCCAGGCACGTCGGTGGTCGTCGAGCACGCCGAACCGGCGCTACCCGACGCCGTCTTCGGAATCGGGCCGCTCCTGACCGCTCTCCTCGTGGCGCTCTGCATCTTCACCGCGGGTGTGTTCGCGCTGCGCGCGCCGCACGGCGCCCAGATCCGGCGGCAGCTCGCCCCGCACCTCGGGAAGAAGGAGAGCAAGCGCTCGCGGGGCCCGGTTCAGGAGCGCTTCGCGACCGCCTCCGCCATCCTCGGGGCGACCGAGAAGGCCTTCGGCCACTTGAAGGTGTGGCACTCGCTGCACCGGCTGATCGTGAGGGCCGACGTGCCGCTCCGAACCGTCGAGCTCGCCTACATCTGCGTCGGCGCCGGCCTCGTGCCGGGCCTCGCCTTCGCGGTCGGGGGCGCGTCCTCGTTCCTGATCCTGCTCGTGATGGTGGCCGGAGGCGCCCTCCCGATCGGAGTCGTCTGGTGGAAGGCGCGCCGGCGGCTCATGGCGCTCGACGATCAGCTGCCGGACGTCCTGACGACGCTCGCCGCGTCGCTCAAGGCGGGGCACAGCTTTCGCCAGGGAATCCAGGCGGTCGTCGACGAGGGACACCCGCCTGCGAGCGAGGAGTTCAAGCGCGTGCTCACGGAGACGAGCCTCGGGCGCCCGATCGACGACGCCCTCGCCGAGATGGCCGAGCGCGTCGGCTCCGAGAACCTCTCCTTCGTGATCACCTCCGTGACGATCCAGCGTCAGGTCGGCGGTAGCCTCGCCGGGATCTTCGACATGGTCGCCGAGACCGTGCGCAACCGGCAGCAGTTCGCCCGGAAGATCAGGTCGCTGACCGCCTCGGGGAAGATGTCCGCCTACGTCCTGCTCGGCCTGCCGTTCTTCATCGCCGGCGCGCTGACGCTGATGAACCCGGAGTACATGGCTCCGCTGTACGAAACGTCGATCGGCCACGTCTTGATCGGAATGGGGCTGACGATGATGTTCTTCGGCTCGCTCATCCTCCGCAAAATCGTCTCCTTCAGGGGCTGATCACACATGCTGCTCACACTCGCCGCTCTCCTGCTCGCCGGCGCCGTCTACCTCGCCGGCGAGGTCATCACCTATCCCGCCCGCGAGCGCCACCAGGCGCTCCGTCGGGCCTCGACCTACGGCCGGCTCCGCTTCCAGGCGGCAAGCCCGGAGCGGCAGCGCTTCAGCGAGCGGGTCGTCGCCCCCGCGGCCGGGCGGCTGGCTCGGCTCGCGCTCCGCGTGGATCCGCGCGTGACCGTGGAGAGCGTCGGCCTGCGTCTGCTCGCGGCCGGGATGAACCGGAAGCTGACGCCGACGACGTTCCTGGCGGCGAAGGCCGTGCTCGGGGGTGTCGGAGCCCTGTTCGGCCTGCTCATCGGGGTCAGCTTCGGCCCACTCGGCGCGATCGGCCTCGCCGGTCTCTTCGCCGCCGGTGGCTTCATGCTGCCCGGCGTCTGGATCTCCGGCAAGGCGCGGCGGCGGCGCGACGAGATCCGCTCCGAGCTGCCGGACGCGCTCGACCTCCTCGCCGTCAGCGTCGAGGCGGGCCTCGGCTTCGACGGGGCGGTCGCGAAGCTGACCGAGCACATGGAGGGATCTCTTGCCGAGGAGTTCTCCCTCACGCTCGGGCAGATGCGGATCGGCGAGTCCCGTCAGGACGCCCTCAAGAAGTTCGCCGAGCGGGTCGAGACGCCCGAGGTGGGCACGTTCACCCGCGCGATCATCCAGGCCGACCAGCTCGGGATCTCGCTCGGTCGGATCCTCCGGCTCCAGGCCAACGACACTCGGCTCAAGCGCCAGGCGGCCGCTGAGGAGAAGGCGATGAAGGCGCCGATCAAGATGCTCTTCCCCACGGTGCTCTTCATCTTCCCCGCGATGTTCATCGTGATCCTCGGGCCTGCCGTGATGACGCTGATGAAGGAGTTCAGCGGGTAGCCACACCGACCGCCCGACGCCCCGCGATAC
>JACCRW010000444.1 GCA_013813345.1 Actinomycetota bacterium | reverse complement strand
GGCCGGTGCGGCGGCGAGCAGCTCGCTCAGCAGCGCGGCGGCCGCGGCGACGTGCTCGACGTTGTCGAGGACGACGAGCGCCGGACGCTCGGCGAGCCGTGCCGCGAGCGACTCCAGGAGTGGAGCGTCCCCACCTTCGGCGATGCCGACCGCGTGTGCCAGCGTCGGCAGGACGAGCTCGGCGTCGTCGAGGGAGGCGAGGGAGGCGAAGAAGGCGCCGCCCGGAAAACGGGCGGCGGCGGTCCGCGCCACCTCGAGCGCCAGGCGGGTCTTCCCCGTGCCGCCCGGCCCGGTGAGCGTCACCAGCCGGATCTCGTCGCGCAGCAGGAGACGACGTGCTTCGGCCAGCTCCCGCTCGCGGCCGAGGAGCGGCGTCGGCGGCGTCGGGATCAGGGCCCCCGGAGCCCTGCCGCGAGGTCGGTCGAGCTCCGGAGCCTGGCTCAGGATCCGGCGCTCGAGCTGCTGCAAGTCGCGGCCCGGCTCGAGGCCGAGCTCGTCGACGAGCTCGCGTCTCGCGCGCCTGTACGCGTCGAGCGCGTCCGCCTGGCGCCCGCTGCGATATAGCGCCAGCATCAGCTGCCCCCACAGCCGCTCTCGGAGCGGTGCCTCGTGCACCAGCCGCTCGAGCTCGGGGACGACCTGCTCGTGCCGGCCGAGCTCGAGGTCGGCGTCGATCCGGGCCTCCAGGGCGAGCAGGCGCAGCTCGTCGATGCGGGCGGCGTCGGCCGCGGCGAACGCGTCGTAGCGGAAGTCCTCGAGCGGGGCGCCGCGGAAGAGCGCCAGAGCCCGACCGAGCAGCTCGGCCTGCGCGTGAGCGTGGGTGCCGCGCGCGCTCGTCAGCAGGCGCTCGAACAGGTGGAGGTCGAGCTCGTCCTCCTGCAGCTGGAGCACGTAGCCGCCGTCTCGGGTCTCGATCCGCTCGCGGCCGAGCAGCTGTCGCAGCGCCTTGACGTGCCCCTGGATCGCGTTCCTCGCGCTGGGAGGCGGCCGTCCGTCCCACAGCGCCTCGGCGGCCTCGTCCGTCGCAACGCGCTCGCCGGCGCGGAGCAGCAGCAGCGCCAGCAGCGCCCGCTGCTTCGGTCGCGGGGGCGTGACGTCACGTCCGGCGTCGACGACCTCGAACCGGCCCAGGATCCGGAATTCCACCCCCGACGATTGTCGCACGGTCGCGTGTCGGCACGGCGTCAGCGCCGCGTCAGCGGCGACGAGCACGCTGACTCCGTCGAGGAGAGGAGTCACCCCGTTGTCCGTTCCCCCACTGTCGATGATCGAGGAGCAGGTCGTGCTGCTCGTCGCCGGCGGACGAAGTCACCGTGCGGTCGCCGACGAGCTGGGCCTCAGCGTGAAGACCATCGAATGGCACGTCGTGCGCGCCAGGCGCAAGCTCGAGCACGCAGCGTCGCTCCACGATCGCGTGCAGGACGCGGTTGGGCCGACGGCGGAACGGCAGGCGGCCCGAAACGGATGACGTCACCTCGTCACCACGTCCCAGGCGGCCCCGACCGCCACAATCGGAGGAGAACCACATGAAGAAGAAGCTCATCCCGACGCTGGCGGCGCTGTCGCTGCTCGCGCTCGGCAGCGGCGGGCCCGCGCTCGCGCACCCGCACGTCGTCTCGACGTCGGGCCAGGTGCTCGCGAACGGTCAGAATCACGGCCCGTTCGTGAACGGGCGTTCGTGCGGCGGCGACCCGGCCGCGTACGGCCTCGAGACCGCGCATCACGGGCCGGACGCCGGCACGCCGGGCCGTGCGGACGGCTGCTACCAGACGACCGGCTCCGTCCCGCCCGGAGCGGACGTGGCGAATCCGGTCATCCGCTAGCGCGCGCGCCGCCGCCGTTCCCGCTGACGTCGTGGTCACGCTCCTAGTAGCGTTGGGGCGTGGCCACGACGGTGACGGGCGCCGAGAGCGTCGAGTGGGATCTCTCCGATCTCTACGCAGGCCCCGAGGACCCGCGGCTCTTCTCTGACCTCGACGACGCGGCCGAGGGGGCCACCGCCTTCCGCGAGCGCTACCACGGTCGCCTCGGGGAGCTGTCGGCGGCCGAGCTGACAGACGCGGTCGCCGAGCTCGAGCGGATCAAGTCCGCCTCGGCGCGGGTGGAGACGTTCGCTCGGCTGCGGCTCGCCGCCGACAGCTCCGACCAGAGCCGCGGCGCCCTCGTCCAGAAGGTGCGCGAGCAGAACACGCAGATCGAGACTGAGCTTCTCTTCTTCGATCTCGAGTGGGCGGGTCTCGAGGACGACGTCGCCGAGCGGCTGCTTGTCGATCCCGCGCTCGAGCGCTATGCCTCGGTGCTGCGCTCGGAGCGCCGCTACCGCCCGCATCTGCTCAGCGAGCCCGAGGAGAAGATCTCGGCCGAGAAGAGCCTCACCGGCGTCAGCGCCTGGGGTCGGCTCTTCAACGAGCTCCTCTCCGACCTCACGGTCTCGCTCGACGGCGAGAGCGTCTCGCTCGACCAGGCGCTCGCCCAGCTCTCGCGCCTGACGGAGCAGAGCGAGCGCGCCGAGGTCGCAGAGGCGGTCACGGAGACGCTGCGACCAGGACTTCGGACTCGCGGCTACATCCTGAACACGATCCTCAGCGAGCGCGCGGTCGAGGATCGGCTGCGCGGCTACGAGAGCTGGATCGCTGCGCGCAACCTCGCGAACGAGATCCCCGACGAGGCGGCGCAGAGCCTCGTCGACACGATCGTCGGCCGCTACGACATCCCGCAGCGCTTCTACACGCTGAAGGCCAAGCTGCTCGGCCTGCCACGACTCGCCGACTACGACCGCTTCGCGCCGCTCCAGGAGACGCCCGGGACGATCCCGTGGGAAGAGGCGCGCGAGCTCGTGCACGAGTCGTTCGACGGCTTCTCGCCGGTCGCGGGCGAGATCGTCGGCCGCTTCTTCGAGCGCGACTGGATCGACGCGCCGCCGCGTCCTGGCAAGATCCTCGGCGCCTTCTGCGCGACGCTCGTTCCCGACGTCCACCCCTACGTGCTGATGAACTACGCGGGCGAGCGGCGAAGCGTGCTCACGCTCGCGCACGAGCTCGGCCACGGCCTCCACGGCGTGCTCGCGCAGGATCTCGGGCTGCTCAATGCCTCGACCGCGCTCACGCTGGCCGAGACCGCGTCGGTCTTCGCCGAGGCGCTCACGTTCGAGAAGCTCCGGGAGCGCGAGGACGATCCGCGCGCCCGCCTCGATCTGCTCGTCGGCAGGATCGACGACACGATCGCCACCGTTTTCCGCCAGGTCGCGCTCAACCGCTTCGAGCACGCGATCCACACCGGCCGCCGCGAGGAGGGCGAGCTCTCGGTTGACCGGATCGCGGAGCTCTGGCGCGGAGAGCAGGAGCGCCTGCTCGGCGACTCCGTCGAGGTGACCGAGAACTACGGCCTCTGGTGGAGCTACGTGCCGCACTTCATCGCGGCGCCTGGCTACGTCTATGCGTACTCGTTCGGCTATCTCTTCTCGCTCGCGATCTACCAGCGCTACCAGGAGGAGGGCGACTCGCTCGTCGAGCCGTATCTCGACCTCCTTCGGGCGGGCGGCTCGGCGCCGCCGGCGGAACTCGCCTCGCGGCTCGGTTTCGACCTCGGCGACCCCGGCTTCTGGTCGGCCGGGGTGGACGCGATCGGCGTGCTGGTCGACGAGGCCGAGGCGCTCGCCGCCGAGCTCGGTTAGCTAGCCGCCGCCGCGTGTATCAGGCTTCGAGAGATCCGGCCATCGAGGTTGCGGTTTGGGCTCCGCCACCGGCTTCGGCTTCTTTCCGATCAACTTTTCGATAATGCGAATACCCACGCGGCGACCTCCAGGGTCAAGAAGAGGATAGCGCCCCGAAAGCACCAGAGCAGAGGCCGGATGGTCCGCGCGTTCCGGTCGTACATCGTCTCGAGCTGGAGTGCCAGTTCGCGTACGAGCTCCGCGGCAGTCACCGGATCCGAAAGCGTGCGCTGCTCGATGCCGGCGATGATCTTCCGCGCGCTCAAGCTCAACCTAAGTCTGGACGGCCAGAGGATCGCGAGAGTCAAGAGCGCGGCTGCGATGAACGAACTGGTCGCGATGATCGCGGCGCGTCTCGCGCTCCCGCTGTCGAGCGCCGCACCGCCGAGGAACGATGTTACGAGTGCGGTGGCTGCGAACAGGGTGCCCGCGCGTGAGCGCAGACTCTCAAGCACGCGAGCTTGGTCCTCGATCGCCCGAACCGACGCGTCGTATGCGAGCCGGAACGACGTCTCGTCCATGAGCCGAGGATAGGCTCGCCGACAGCCGATGTCTGCTCGCTCTTCCGACCATGTCCTCGTCGTCGCGGCGACCAGGCGCGAGCTCGCGCCGGTCGCCGTGGCGGAGACACTCGTCTGCGGAATCGGGCCTGTCGAGGCGGCGGCTGCGACGGCACGGGCACTGGTGGAGCTGCGCCCGGCGGCTGTGCTCCACATCGGGATCGCGGGAGCGCGGGGGATCGCGCCGCTCGAGCTCGTGCTCGGCTCGGAGGCGGTCTACTGCGATGCCGTCGGGCCGCTCGTGCCTGCGCGTGCTCTGCCGGACGAAGCGCTGCTCGCCCGGCTCCGGGCCGCGTTCCCGGACGCGCGCGTCAGGCCGATCGGGACGAGCGCGCGCGTCGGTGGGGGCAGCGTCGACGTTGAGGCGATGGAAGGCTTCGCCGTGTTGCGCGCGGCCGAGCTCGCAGGCGTGCCCGCGGTCGAGGCGCGCGTCGTCTCGAACGAGCTCGGCGAGCCCGATCGTGCGCTCTGGCGCTTCGACGATGCGTTCGTGCGCCTCGCCGAGCTGCTGCCGCGGCTCGTGGCTGCCGCCGTCAGCCGCCGCTGACAGGGACAGTCCCTGTCAGCCCGCGCTGACGACCGTCGGTTGTGCAATTCGGCTCCGAGAGGTATTTC
>JACCRW010000429.1 GCA_013813345.1 Actinomycetota bacterium | reverse complement strand
GCCCCAGAACTCGCGTGACTGCTCGGTGTCGTCCGCCGGGATCTCGAACTGCACGATCTTGCCGGGCATCGAACCTCCTCGTCTCGTCGTTTCGGCGGAAGCATTCGCGCCACCGCCGTCAGTCGGTCGTCGATCTCGAGCCGGTTGAGGTCTCGGTCTCGGCGAGCGCCTGCTCGACCGTCTCGATCGCGTCGCGGTGGTTGGACGTGGTCGAGACGTGCCAGCCGAGCTCGAGCTTCGACCAGTAGTCGGCGATCCCGCCGAATCCGCCAGACGCGGCCCTGGCGGGTCTCGAACTCGCTGAAGTCGAGCTGCGAGACCTGGTTCGGTCCGACGGCGGCACGACGAACGCCGCCCGCCGCGCCTGAGCGTGCTGCCGCCGTTCGGCCTGGTGTCGATCGGCAACGCCCGCCCGGGTGTCGGGAAGCGATCGGCGGAGGAAGAACCGGATCGCGGCCAGCGTCGACAACGACTTCATCGTCGAGCACTGAGGCGTCCCCGACTGCCTCGGCGCGCTCTTTCAATTCGGGTTCGCACGCCCATTACCGGCCACCGCCTCAAACACCAGCCGCCCGCCCGCCATTCGGCGCTCAAATTCCGGCACCGTTGCTGAAGAAGACGTGATCTTCCTTCCAGCCGCCTTGGCCCTCGCCGACTTCAGTGAGGTCGGCGACGAGCTCTATCCGGTCGATCCACTTCACCATCTTGAAGCCGAGTTGGTTTTCGAGGCGCAGCCGCAGCGGCGCGCCGCGCTCGACGGGGAGGGCCGAGCCGTTGAACTCGTAGGCGAGAAGCGTCTGCGGCTGTCGGGCGAGCTCGAGCTCGATCGCGCCGTAGAACAGCCCTGTGCGTGGCTCGGCTCCGACTCCCGTCAGCGCCTTGTCGTCGAAGGCGTGGAGAACGAGGTAGCGCGCCTCGGGCAGGGGTACGCATAGGTCCAGGACGAGCTCCAGCGGGACGCCGCTCCACGCCGCGACGCCGGACCATCCCTGGATGCAGTTGTGCTTTGTCACCTGCTCCCGGCGCTCGAGCTGCTGCAGCTCTTCGAGGCTGAGCGAAAGCGGCCGCTGGACGAGCCCGCCGACGTCCAGGCGCCACGTCTGGAAGCCGGACGCCGCGTGGGCGGCATAGGGATCGCCCGCGGGAGGGCGACCGTTGATGCGGAGGTACGGCGAGATGTCGGCGGGTTCGTAGACCTGATGAGAGACCAGGCGGTGAGACAGGCCGCGCTGGATCGGGTCGACCAGGATCCCGAGCGCAAGCTGCGCCCTGCGGGGATAGGCGCGTGTGCCAACAGTCGTGAGCACGTTCGCGATGAGCACGAACGCGAGGCTTAGGGCGCCGAGCAGGATCGCCAGTCGGTGAGACGCAGCTTCCGAGCCGAGAAGCACGGCGGCCAGACCTGTCGACAGCCCGTGCAACACGACCAGCACGGTGTGGACGACCGTGAAGAGGACGAAGCCGGCCAGGCACCCCAAGTGGAGTGAGCGAGCGATCTGCTTGCCGCCAAAGAGTCGGACGTAGCCGGGGAAGCGACCGGCCACTGCCGGCGACATCGCGGCGCCCGTCGCGATCGTGAGCGGCGCGAGCAGGAAGACGATGCTGAAGTAGACGAGTTGCTGAAGCGGACCGTATGGGTCGCCTGGCGGGGGAAGCTCGAAGCTGAGATAGGTGACGAGGTCGTCCCAGGCGCCGCCGACGAGCGACCACGAGGTCGGTACCAGCCGTCGCCATTCGTTTGCCGCAAAGAGGAGCACGACATAGGCGACCCCCGTCACGACCCAGCCGAGCACGGTCGCGAAATGCCAGTGCCGCCCGAGGCCTAGCTTGCTCCCGCCCGGCAGCGCGAGCCACGGCGACCATTCTTCCTCCTCTTCGAGGGCCGTCCACGGACGCCCTTCCGGCAACGGGCGCCGCGTGAGCTTAAGCCACTCTCTCCCAGGCGTACAGTGATCAGTCCAGTAGAGCTTCGGAAAGGAGCTCAAGATCTCGAGACCGCTACGCACGAGCAGCGTCAGAAACAGGATGTTGAGCAGGTGGGTCGCACGCAACCAGCCCGGGAAGTCGCCCGCTGCGGCGATGAGCGTCATGCCGCCGCCAGTTTATAACCGACCTCTCACATAGTCACGATCGGCTGAGGAGCGGCACCACGGGCGAGCTTCTCTTCCTCGCGCTCAACGGCGACTACTCGACCTGCAGCGTCTCGGCGAACTTCCGGTCGGCGGATCCGCCACCCGAGGACTCGTTGGCGACTTCGTAGCGGCGGGCCGCGGAAACGTGGACTCTGCGACGCTAGTCCCCGTGCGGCTTATGTCGGACGGCCGCTTCTACTATGGCCCCTTCATCGACCGTGGCATTCCCGCAGGCGGGCTCTTCACGGGAGCCGAGGGGATCAAGACAGAGACGAGGCGGCCACATACGGTGGCACCGCAGGAGTTGCGTACGATTCCTGCTACCACCAGGCGTGCGACAGCTACCCGGAGAATCTGAGCCTCCTGACGCTCGATCACGCATCGCCTGCACATCGGCTCGGATCGGCGTCGAATATGCGCTGTCGCTCTCAACATACTGCGGTGTCGCCCACACCTACTCCGATGGCCGGTTCTGGATCATCGACCCGACGCAGCCGCATGGGGGCAACTACATCAATGGAGTGATGACGCTGGTCACGCGCGACCTCGCGCAGTTCCGCGGCGGTGGCCTGCGGTTTGCATTCAAGCCGGCGCCGTCGTCGTCGTCGTCGTTCGTTCCCTATCCCTGCTACTGACGCGCCGACGTCTGCGTCGTCGCGAAGGCGCAGGCGAGCCACGACTCGTCAATGTTCCCTCACTGTGCCCTTCATCCAATTCGGAACCTGCAAATCGACTCCTAGGCGACCCCCTCCATCTCATCGCCGGGATCTTGTCCGACCGGGCAAACAGAAGAGGGTTGCGGCCGGGGGAGTGGATCGCGCTCGAGCGGCGCGACATCGACCGCGAGGCGCGAGTCGCTTACGTGAGGCGCGCGCTCAGAAACGGCCGGCTCAAGAACACGAAGACCGAAGGAAGCATTCGGGCGGTGCCGCTGCAGGCCGTCGCGCTCGCAGCACTCGACGAACTCCGATCCGATCACGAGAGCGAGCTTCTCTTCGCGTCGCCGCGCGGCGGCTACTTCGATCTACACAACTTCCGCAACCGCTACTGGAAACCCGCACAACTGGCGGCGGGGATCCTGCCACTCCGCCGCGTCTACGATCTTCGCCATACCTTCGCAACCTTCGCACTCCGTGCCGGCATCTCAACGTTCGACCTGTCGCGCTACATGGGCGCTAGCCTGACGATGATCGACCGGCACTACGGCCACCTCGCCCGCGACGGACGCGAGCACGCAATCCGGCTCCTCGACAGCTACAGCACAGCCGAAGCGACCGACGTCCAAGCTATGGACGTCCGATGGACGCCGCAGCCCTCGGTCATCGCCG
>JACCRW010000403.1 GCA_013813345.1 Actinomycetota bacterium | reverse complement strand
CCCGCCTGCACGGTCATCACGCTGACCGAGTGGGCGATCACGTCGTGGAGCTCGCGGGCGATCCGGCTGCGCTCGTCGTCGACCGCGCGCTGGGCCTGCTCCTCGCTTCGCGCCGCCCGTTCCTCCGCAAGTCGCGCCCGCTCCGAGTGCCTGGTCGCCGCGACCGAGATGGCAAAGACGCCGCTGAGCGGGAAGGTGAGCCACAGGAGCTCCGTCCACGGCACATCGGGGGCGCGGATGAAGACAGTCCAGCCGCCCACGAGGACGGCTAGTAGCGCAACCGCCGCCTGGCGGAGATCGAGCAGCGACCCGCCCGCCCAGCACGCGAGCAGCAGGACGACGAACATCGTGTCCGTGTTGTAGGCGGCCGCCGCATCGAGCGCCGTCAGGACGAGTGCGCCAGCCGCGACCACGAGCGGCGCGGCAAAGGGCGCCCTCCGGCGGAAGAGCAGCGCGCCGGCCGTACACAGGGCGACCGCGGCCATCCGGCTTCGGTCGGTCTCGACGTTGCTCCAGATGTCGACCTGCGTCAGGACGACCCCGATCAGGGCGATTCCCTCGAAGACGTGCTCCCTCGCCCACCCGAGCCGTCGCAGCATCGCAACGAACGGTACGCGAGCGGCACGGCCACGGCGTCGTCCGCAGTGACGACCCTGGAATCGTCCGCGGGAACGACGCCGAATCGGGAGCGCGGCCGATGCCGGCGAGCGCGCTGCGGCGCATCCTGGACTCACGCTTGCACTCGACTCGAAGGAGACCGACGCGATGAACGCAGTTCTCGAGCTTCAGCAGCCGGCCGGGATCGAGGCGCGCACCGTTGTTGCCGCGCAGGATCTGACCCGCACCTACGGCGCCGGCGAGACCGCGGTCGCGGCGCTCCGCGGCGTCTCGCTGGAGATCCCACGCGGTCACCTGACCGCGGTGATGGGACCCTCCGGCTCGGGCAAGTCGACGCTGATGCACATCCTCGCCGGCCTCGACAAGCCGACGAGCGGCACGGTCGAGATCGACGACGTCGAGATCACGACGCTGCGCGACAACGAGCTGACGAAGCTCCGGCGCCGGCACATTGGCTTCGTCTTCCAGTTCTTCAACCTCCTGCCGATGCTCTCGGCCGAAGAGAACATCACCTTGCCGCTTTCGATCTCGGGGGCGAAGATCGAGCGCGAGTGGCTCGAGGAGTTGCTCGACGCGACCGGCCTCGCCGATCGCCGGCGCCATCGCCCCGCCGAGCTGTCAGGCGGCCAGCAGCAGCGGGTCGCCGTCGCGCGGGCGCTCGTCTCGCGGCCGACCGTGCTCTTCGCGGACGAGCCCACCGGCAACCTCGACTCGCAGACCTCCGCCGAGATCCTCGGCCTGCTCCGCGGCGCGGTCGAGACCTACGGCCAGACGACGGTGATGGTCACACACGACCCGAAGGCGGCGACGATCGCCGATCGGGTCCTCTTCCTCGCAGACGGCCTGATCGTCAAGGAGCTCGGCCGCTCGTCGCAGGCCGAGATCCTGGAGACGCTTGCCGAGGTCGGAAGATGAGACGAGTCGCCATCCGCGGCCTGCTCTCCCGCAAGCTCCGCTCGGCGCTCACCGCCTTCGCGATCATCCTCGGCGTCGCAATGGTGAGCGGCACCCTCGTGCTCACGGACACGATCGAGAAGGCGTTCGACTCGATCTTCTCGAGCTCGTACGCGCAGACCGACGCCGTCGTGAGCGGGAAGAAGCTGGTCGAGTGGTCGCAAACGGGCAAGGCGACCGTCTCGCCGGATCTGCTTCGTCGCGTTCAGGCGCTGCCTGAGGTCGAGGCGGCCGCAGGGACGATCCTCGACATGTCCGGCGACTCGAACCAGGCGAAGATCCTCGACCGGGACGGCGAGGCGATCCAGGGCAACAATCCGACGTTCGGCCTCGGCGTCGATCCCGGTGACGAGACGTTCAATCCCTTCCGGCTCGTCGAGGGCGACTGGGCCTCTGGGCCGAACGAGGTCGTGATCGACCTGGGAACGGCCGACGCGGAGGGCTTCCGCGTGGGCGAGCAGGTGCAGGTCGCCGGCGAGGGTCCCGTCCGGAGCTTCACGCTCGCGGGGATCGTGCGCTTCGGCGACGTCGACAGCCTCGGCGGCGCCACGATCGCGCTCTTCGACGTGGCGACGGCGCGGCAGGTGCTCGACAAGACCGGCTTCGACGCAGTCGCCGTGGCGGCGCGGGACAACGTCTCCGCAGAGCGACTGATCGACGCGATCGGCGTGGCACTGCCGGATTCGGTGGAGGTCAAGACCGGCTCCGAGCAGGCGGCAGAAGACGGCGAGGGCGTCGGCGAATTCGTCACGTTCATCCGCTACTTCCTGCTCGCGTTCGGCGGGATCGCGCTCTTCGTCGGCGCCTTCGTGATCTTCAACACGCTCTCGATCACGGTCGCGCAGCGGACGAAGGAGCTCGCCACGCTGCGCACGCTCGGCGCGTCGCGCCGGCAGGTGCTGCGCTCGGTCGTCCTGGAAGGGGCGATCCTGGGCGTCGTCGCCTCGGCCGTCGGGCTCGGGTTCGGTGTCCTGATCGCGAAGGGGCTGACTGCGCTGATGCGCGCAGTCGGACTCGAGCTCCCGCAGGCGAGCATGGTCTTCGCAACGAGGACGGCCGTCGCCGCAATGCTGACCGGCACGATCGTGACCCTCGTCGCCTCGGTCTGGCCGGCGGTGCGCGCGACCCGCATCTCGCCGATCTCTGCCGTGCGCGAAGGCGGGATGGTCGTGAAGAAGCCGTCGCGGAAGACGCTCGTCATCGGGCTCGTCCTGTCGGCGCTCTCCGTCGCCGGCCTCGTCAACGGCACGCTCGGCAACGACGTCTCGGCGCTCGTCCGCGTGCTCGGGATCGCCGGCGGCGTGCTCGGTCTCTTCATCGGGATCGCGCTGATCGCGCCGCGGCTGATCCGCCCGCTCGCCCGCCTGGTGGGGTTGCCCGGCGCCCGCCTCGGCGGCACGGCCGGCCGGCTCGCCCAGCAGAACGCGATCCGGGACCCGGGTCGCACCGCCTCGACCGCCGCTGCGCTGATGATCGGGCTGACGCTCGTCTCGTTCGTGGCCGTCTTCGGCAAGGCGCTGCTCGCGAGCGACGAGTCGAACCTCCGCAAGCAGCTCGGTACGAGTCACGTGATCACCTCGCAGAGCGGCTGGGACACGGTTCCAGTCGGCGCCGGCGAGGCCGCGGCCGGCGCCGCCGGCGTTGAGCTCGCGTCCTCGATCCGCGGCGACCGGGCGCAGCTCACGGGCGGCGGCGAGGTCGACGTCAGCGGCGTCGATCCGGCCACGATCGGCCGGGCGTACAACTTCGAGTGGATCGAGGGCTCCGAGGCGGCGCTCGCCTCGCTCGCGAGCGGCGGCGCCGTCGTCCGCGAGGGCCTCGAGTTGCCAGGGGGCGGCAAGGCCGGGGTCGGGGACCGAATCGGGTTCCTGACTCCGGCCGGCAAGCGCGTCGAGACCGTCGTCCACGGCGTCTACGAGAAGCACGGCGACCTCGACCAGCTCCTCGGCCAGGTCGTGCTCTCGCAGGCGGCGTTCGACCGCTCGTTCCCGCGGCCTGCGGATCTGCTCACGCTCGTGCAGGCCGACTCGACGGCCGGGCTCGAGCACGCGCTCGTGGCCTACCCCGACGCGAAGCTCCAGACCGGCGAGGCGTTCATCGCGAGCTGGACGAAGTGGCTCACCGACGTAATGAGCCTCTTCTACGTCCTGCTCGCGCTCTCGGTGATCGTCTCGCTCTTCGGGATGGTGAACACGCTCGTCCTCGCCGTCTTCGAGCGGACGCGCGAGCTCGGGATGCTGCGCGCGGTCGGGATGACCCGTCGGCAGGTGCGGCGGATGATCCGGCACGAGGCCGTCGTCACGTCGCTGATCGGCGCCGCGCTGGGCCTGCCGCTCGGCGTCGCGCTCGGCGCGCTCGTCACGCAGTCGCTCTCGCAGTACGGCGTCAGCTTCTCGCTCCCGGTCGTGCCGCTCGTCGCGTTCGTCGTCGTCGCGATCGTGGCCGGAATCGCGGCGGCGGTGCTCCCGGCCCGCCGGGCGTCGCGGCTGAACGTGCTCGAGGCGCTCCAGTACGAGTAGCGCGCCTCCCAAGACTGCGGAGCGGGCCGGGGGGCGCCCGCTCCGCAGTAAGTTGCTCCGGTGCTGCTCGCGATCGACCAGGGCACGACGGGCACAACCTGCCTTGTCGTCGACGAGACGCTCGCGATCCGCGGGCGCGGCTATCGCGGGCTGACGCAGCACTTTCCGGCGCCGGGGCTCGTCGAGCACGACGCCGAGGAGATCTGGCAGACGGTGCTCGCAGCGGTGGAGGCCGCGCTTACCGATGCCGGCATTGGCGCGAGCGAGTTGCGCGCGCTTGGAATCACGAACCAGCGTGAGACGACGGTCCTCTGGGATCGCACGACGGGCCGGCCGGTCGCTCCGGCGCTCGTCTGGCAGGACCGGCGGACGGCGGCGCGCTGCTCCGGGCTTCCCGCCGAGCTGATCCGAGAGCGGACCGGGCTCGTTCCCGACCCCTACTTCTCGGCGACGAAGCTCGAGTGGCTGCTCGCGCACACGGGCGCCGCCGGCGACCTCGCGTTCGGCACGGTCGACTCCTGGCTCGCCTGGAAGCTGACCGGAGAGCACGTGACCGACGTCTCGAATGCCTCCCGCACGATGCTGCTGAGCCTCGACTCGCTCGCCTGGGACGACGAGCTGCTGGCCCTCTTCTCGGTGCCGCACTCGCTCCTGCCCGAGGTCGTCTCCTCGAGCGGCGAGCTCGGCGAGGCGACGCTCCTCGGCGCGTCTATCCCGCTCACGGGAATGGCCGGCGACCAACAGGCCGCGCTTTTCGGCCAGACCTGCTTCGCCGCCGGTCGGGCGAAGGTCACCTACGGGACGGGTGCGTTCGTGCTCGCGAATGCGGGCAGCGAGCGGCCCAGCGCGGCGCCGGGTGTGCTCGCGACGGTCGCCTGGCGGCTCGGCGACGAACCGGTCGTCTATGCGCTCGAGGGCTCCGTCTTCGCCGCGGGCGCGGCAATCCAGTGGCTGCGAGACGGCCTGGGGCTGATCGAGGATGCGGCCGAGACCGAGGCTCTCGCGCGTTCGCTCGCCGGGAACGACGGCGTCCACTTCGTCCCCGCGCTGACCGGCCTCGGCTCGCCGCACTGGCGCCCGGATGCGCGCGGGCTGATCTCGGGCCTGACTCGCGGGACCCGTCGCGAGCACCTGGTCCGAGCCGCGCTCGAGGCGATCGCCTTCCAGACGAGCGACGTCCTCGCGGCGATGGACCTCGAGCTCGAGCTGCTCCGCGCCGACGGCGGCGCCGCCGCGAACGGGTTCTTGTTGCAGTTCCAGGCCGACGTGGCGCGGGTGCCCGTCGAGGTGCCGGCCGAGCGGGAGGCGACGGCGCTCGGGGCGGCGGCGCTGGCCGGGCTCGGCGCAGGCGTGTGGGATGACACCGCCGAGCTCGAGTGCGGCTGGCGCTGCGCCGCGCGCTACGAGCCCGAGCTGGACACGGCTGAGGCTACGCGGCTCGTCGAAGGCTGGCGCGACGCCCTCCGGCGAACGCTCGCGTGAGCGGCTAGTCCTCCAGCGCGATGCCTAGTCCTCCGCAAGGCGGAGGACTAGATCAGCGCTGCGGGCGAGGCCGAATCGTTTGCGCGGCCGATGAAAGGGCGTGCTCGGGGCGCGAGAGTTCGGGGCAGATTCCAACGACCCGAAGGGAACCAAGATGATCCGCAAGGGAGATGTGATCGAGAATCCGGTGACCGGCGAGCGGCTGCGGTTCCTGGAGACCTCGACCGAGACGAACGGCGAGTCCGTTCTCGTCGAGTGCACGGTGCAGGCGAACGGATTCGTGGCCGCCGCGCACCTACACCCGAAGCAGACCGAGCGCTTCGAGATCGAGTCGGGCGTCGTCGCGTTCAAGCTGGACGGCAAGGAGATCGTCGCCCGCGCCGGGGACACTGTGATCGTGCCGGCCGGGATCTCGCACAGGTTCTGGAACGCCGGCGAGTCCGAGGCGACCTTCGTCTGCGAGGTCAAGCCCGCGCTCCAGTTCGAGCGCCTGCTCGAGACGATGTTCGGCCTCGCGGCCGACGGCAAGACGAACCGCAAGGGAATGCCGAATCCGCTCCGGCTCGCCGTGATCGCGAACGCGCACTTCGAGGACGTGCGGCTGCCCTTCCCACCCGCCTGGGTGCAGAAGGCCGGCCTCGCGCTGGGCGCCCCGCTCGGCCGCCTGCTCGGCTACGAAGCGCAGTACGACGGCGGCGCCGAAGAGGTCGCGCTCGCCCTCTAACGGTCCCGACGGGACGTGTCCGGGGTCAAAGCCCGAACACGTCCCGCAGAGGCATGCCGCTTCGAGACACGTCCGGGGCCAGGCCCTGGACGCGTCCGAAGTGGACGGTTCGCGGCCCGCCCTCGCGGCGCTCAGGCGTCGGCGTAGCGGACGACCGCGTCCACCACGAGCTTGAGCCGCCGCCCCTCGTCCGTCAGCCGGTACTCGACCCGCGGCGGCCTGGCGTCGATCACCTGGCGCACGAGCACGCCCGCCTCCTCGAGCTCGACGAGCCGCTGCGCGAGCGTCCGTGGCGGGATCTCCCCCACCGCCTGCTTGAGCTCGTTGAAGCGGAGCGCTCCCTCCGAGGAGGCCCAAAGGATCGAGATCGTCCAGCGCCGCTCGAGGAGGCCCGCCGCTCGGCGGACCTCCTCGGGGACGGGCTCGCAGCGCCTACACCGCATGAAGCTGCGTGACGGCGGGCTCGAGCGCGAGCTCGAGCACCTCGTCGAGCGAGATCACCGGATGGAACGTCAGCTCGTCGCGGACGTGCTCCGGCACGTCGTCGAGATCCTGGCGGTTCCGCTCCGGGATGATCACGTCCGTCAGCCCCGCGGCGTGCGCCGCGAGCACCTTCTGCTTGAGCCCGCCGATCGGGAGCACGCGACCCTGCAGCGTCACCTCGCCGGTCATTCCGACCGTGTGCTTGACCGCGCGTCCCGAGAGCAGAGACGCAAGCGCGGTCGCCATCGTGATCCCGGCGCTCGGCCCGTCCTTCGGGATCGCGCCCGCCGGCACGTGCACATGGAATGCCCGCTCGAACGCGTCCTCGTCGACGCCCAGCCCATCCGCCCGCGAGCGCAGGGAGGAGAGCGCGATCTGCGCCGACTCCTTCATCACGTCGCCGAGCTGGCCGGTGAGAACGAGCTTCTCGGCGCCCTTCGCGGAGGTCGCCTCGACGAAGAGGACGTCGCCGCCCGTCCCGGTCACGGCGAGCCCCGTCGCGACACCTGGCACCGCCGTCCGCTCCGCGGCCTCGCGGTAGAACTGCTGCCGGCCGAGCGCCTCGCGCAGCTCGTCGAGCCCGATCGCCACCGGCGCCTCGACCTTCGCCGAGGCGATCCGCGTCGCCGTCTTGCGCAGCAGCTTCCCGAGCTCGCGCTCGAGCTGCCGCACCCCGGCCTCGCGGGTGTAGTCCGTGATCACGGTCTCGAGCGCGGGATCGCCGATCGAGACCTCGTCCTCGCGCAGCCCGTTCCGCTCGCGCTGACGCGGCCAGAGATAGCCGCGGGCGATCCCGACCTTCTCGTCGACCGTGTAGCCGTCGAAGCGGATCACCTCCATCCGGTCGAGCAGCGGCCCCGGGATCGTGTCCACCATGTTCGCCGTCGCGATGAAGACGACCTCGGAGAGATCGAGCTCGACATCGAGATAGTGGTCGTGGAACGTCGAGTTCTGCGCAGGATCGAGCACCTCGAGGAGCGCCGCCGATGGATCGCCGCGCCAGTCGGCGCCGACCTTGTCGACCTCGTCGAGCAGGATCACCGGGTTCATCGTCCCCGCGTCGCGCAACGCACGCACGAGCCGACCCGGGAGCGCCCCGATGTACGTCCGCCGGTGGCCGCGGATCTCCGCCTCGTCGCGGACGCCGCCGAGCGACATCCGCACGAAGTCGCGGCCGAGCGCCCGCGCGATCGACTCGCCGATCGACGTCTTGCCGGTTCCGGGCGGGCCGACGAGGGTGAGAATCGCGCCCGAGCGCTTGTCCGGCTCGATCCCGCGCTCCTCGCGCAGCTTGCGGACGGCGATGTACTCGACGATCCGCTCCTTGACGTCGTCGAGCCCGGCGTGATCGACGTCGAGCACCTCGCGCGTGTGGAGCGGGTCGAGCGTCTCATCTGAGCGCTTGCCCCACGGCACCGCGAGCAGCCATTCGAGGTAGTTGCGGATCATCGAGGCCTCGGGCGAGCTGTCGCCCTGGCGCTCGAGCCGACCGAGCTCGCGCTCTGCCTGCTCGCGCACCGGCTCCGGCAGCTCCGCCTCGGCGAGCTTCTGCCGCAGCTCGGTCACGACCGATGCATCGTCCTCGCCGAGCTCCTTCCGGATCGACTCCATCTGCTTGCGGAGGATGTACTCGCGCTGTTGCTTCGCCGCCCCCTCCTCGACGTCGTCGCGGATCCGCCGGCGCACCTGCATCTCCGCGAGCCGCTCGCGCTGGAGCTCGATCGCGAGCGCCAGCCGCTCCTTGATGTCGACGGTCTCCAGCACGCGCACCTTCTGGGCGAAGCTGAAGTCGGGCGAGTAGCCGACGGTGTCGGCGAGGGCGCCGGGCTCGGTGATCGAGCGGACGAAGGCCGAGATCCGGCCGTCGTCGCCGCGCAGCTCCAGGATCTCCTCCACGATCGCGCGGTACTCCCGCTCGAGCTCGCGCGTGCGAGCGTCGGCGGTCTCGTCGTCGGGACGCTCCTCGACGGCTACTCGCAGCCTGCCGCGCGCGTCCGTCTCGGCGGCGCCGGCGAGCCCGCGGTGCAGGCCGGTGAGCGCCACGGCGCGGCCGCCGCCGGGGAGGCGGACGCGATCGGTGATCTCGGCGACGGTGCCGACGGACGCATAGTCGTTCTCGTGCTGCGGCACGAGCAGAACGCGCTCCTCGGAGCCGACGTCGACGCTCAGAGTCAGGGTTAGATTCATGTTCGGGAAGACGACGACGTCCTCCAGCGGAACGAGCAACATCGTGCTCACGGGCAACACACTCCTTCTGGGACTGGCCTCATGCCAGTACTAACTACAAAAAGGGTACCGGTATTCCTGCGGAGCGCCGGCGAGATTCAGAAATCCTCGCTAAACCCGCGTATGATCGGCGCGTGCCGCGCGCCACACCCCTCGCCGCGAGAAACGACACGCCCAGGGTCGGCGCGCGAGTTCGCTCGCTCCGGCGCGAGCGCGGGCTCACGATCGAGCAGCTCGCCGCCGCAACCGGCCTGACGAAGGGCTTCATCAGCCAGCTCGA
>JACCRW010000390.1 GCA_013813345.1 Actinomycetota bacterium | reverse complement strand
ACTCGGGCGCGCTCACCGTCGGGGAGACCGTCGAGCTCGCGTACGTCGACCAGTCGCGCGCTGGGCTCACGCCCGAGAACACGGTGTGGAAGGAGATCTCCGGCAACCTCGACACGATCGTGCTCGGGAAGAAGGAGATCAACTCGCGCCAGTACGTCTCCTGGTTCAACTTCCGCGGTGCCGACCAGCAAAAGCGCGTCGGCGACCTATCCGGCGGCGAGCGCAACCGCGTCCACCTCGCGAAGCTGCTCCGCTCGGGCGGCAACGTGCTCCTCCTCGACGAGCCCACGAACGACCTCGACGTAGACACGCTGCGCGCGCTCGAGGAGGCGCTCCTCGACTTCGCCGGCTGCGCGGTCGTGATCTCGCACGATCGCTGGTTCCTCGACCGGATCGCGACGCACATCCTCGCCTTCGAGGGCGATTCGCAGGTGACCTGGTTCGAGGGGAGCTACCAGGAGTACGCCGACTGGGTCCGGGAGACCCGCGGCGCCGAGGCGCTCGAGCCGCACCGGATCAAGTACAAGCCCCTCGTTCGCGCGTAGGTGCTGCTCGCTCGTGGCCTGGCCGCCGCAATCGTGGCGGCGCTCGGGCTCGCGCTCGTGCCCGGGGCAGACTGGGCGTTTCAGTTCGTCTATCCGCTGATGCTGGCTCTCGGGGCCGCGAGCCTTCGCTGGTGGCCGGTTTTGATCGTCCTCGTACTCCCGTTCTGGGCGGCGCTCGACTACGCAATCGATCCGTACGAGGACTCGGAGATCGACAGCTCCGCCGGCGCCGCCCTCTTCGCGTTGTACGTGCCGGTTCCGGTCTCGCTCGTCGCCTTCGCGCTCGGCAAGGGGCTGCGCGCCTTCGCCTTGGCGCTCGGCGCGCGTAATCGACCGTCCCCGTAGACGACGCGGCTACGCTCGAAGGATGGCGGCGGAGCGTCAGCATCACAACGTCACGCTGGGGATCCTGACGCTCGCGGGAACCGCGTTCGCGCTCCAGCAGACGATGGTCTTCCCGGCGCTCCCGACCTTCCAGGCCGACCTGGACACGAGCACCGCCTGGGCGACCTGGGTCCTGACGGGCTTCCTCGTCTCCGCGGCGGTGACGACGCCGATCCTCGGCCGGCTGGGCGATCAGTACGGGAAGGAGCGCATGCTGCTGATCAGCCTGGGGCTCTTCCTCGCCGGGTGCATCGGAGCTGCGGCGGCCTGGAACATCTGGTCGCTGATCGGCTTCCGTGTGCTCTCCGGCGCGGGCGGCGCGCTCTTCCCGCTCAGCTTCGCGATCATCCGCGACGAGTTCCCACCCGAGCGGGTGAAGGTGGGGATCGGCCTCCTCTCGGCGGTATTCGGAGTGGGGGGCGGCTTCGGGATCGTCCTCTCGGGCGTGATCGTCGACCACGTCTCCTGGCGCTGGCTCTTCATCCTGGGCTCGATCCCGGTTGCGGCGTCGATCGCGCTCGTCCACCGCTACGTCCCCGAGTCGCCGATCCGAACCCCGTCGCGCGTCGACGTCCCGGGAGCGACGTTGCTCGCAGGAGCGCTGATCGCGCTGATGCTCTCGCTGACCGAGGGCGAGCGCTGGGGCTGGACCTCGGCGCCGATCCTCGGGCTCGCGGTCGCCTCGGCGATCCTCTTCCTCCTCTGGGGGCTCGTCGAGGCGCGCTCGAGCTCGCCGATGGTGGACATGCGGATGCTGGCGCACCGGCCGGTGCTGCTGACGAACGCCGCGACGCTGGTGTCCGGCTTCGCCCTCTTCAGCTGCTTCGTGCTCGTACCGACGTTCGTCCAGGCCCCGGTGTCGCGTGGCTACGGCTTCGGCGCGACCGCAACGGAGGCCGGGCTCTACTTGCTCCCGACCTCGCTGGCGATGCTCTTCTCCGGCCCCGCCGCAGGGCTGATCGGTCGTCGCTACGGCTCCAAGTGGCCGCTCGCAGGCGGAATGCTGATCGTCAGCATCGCGGCGCTCGCGCTGGCGCGGGCCCACGACGAGCCGTGGCATGTCGTGGCCGCGAGCGGCGCCCTCGGCATCGGTGTCGGGCTCGCGTTCGCGGCGATGGTGGCGCTGATCGCCGAGAACGTGGACGCGACCGAGATGGGTGTCGCAACGGGGATGAACACCGTCATGCGGATGATCGGAGCCGTCATCGGCGGCCAGGTCGGAGCAGCCCTCTTGACCGCTCAGACGATCGGGGACACGTCGACGCCGGCAGAGTCGGCCTTCACGACGACCTTCGCGCTCAGCGCGGTCACCGCGCTCGCTGCCTCGGTCGTCGCGCTTGCGATCGTGCAGAAGCCGCTGCGGCGGCTGGTTCCGGCGCGCGCGCGCTAATCCTTCCGGAGGGCGCGGCGTCGTCCGGAAGGCGGACGCGAGGATCGTCCGACGCGTCAGCGGATTTCGTACCCCCGGCGGATGCACGGCCGGCCCCGTCGAAGCACCATCGTCCTACCCCGAGACGATGGAGACGAAGACGATGACTGAGCTGCTGAACGAGACGATCCTGGCCGGGCTCGAGCTGCGCCCGCTGCGCGAGAACATGGACGGCGAGGCCGTCGGGCCGCGCGACGCGGACTGGGACGAAGCTCGCCAGGCCTGGAACCTGGCCGTCGATCAGCGGCCCGCCGCGGTCGCGCTGCCCGAGTCGGCGCTGGACGTCGTCGCGGTCGTGGCGTTCGCGCGCGAGCACGGCCTTCGTGTCGCCCCGCAGG
>JACCRW010000385.1 GCA_013813345.1 Actinomycetota bacterium | reverse complement strand
TCGCGCTCGCCCACTGGCTCGACGGGCGCGTCACCGCGGTGCTCGGCACGCACACTCACGTCCAGACCGCGGACGCGCGGATCCAGCGCGGCGGCACCGCGGCGATGACGGACGTGGGCATGACCGGCCCGCACGACTCGGTGATCGGCGTCAAGGCCGACCTCGCGATCCATCGGATGCGCACCGGAATGCCGATCCGCTTCGAGGTCGCCGACGGCGACGTCCGGCTGGAGGGGGCGCTCGTCGAATGTGATCTCTCCGGCCGGGCTACGGCGATCGAGCCGGTGCGCGTTCCCATCGTCTGACGAGCACGACGAGCAGGGCCAGCAGGACGAGATCGCGGGCGAGCACGAGGGCCGAGGAAAGCCCGTCGAAGGCGAGCGCCAGGTCCCAGTAGCGTGCCGGGAACCACAGCTGCGTCAGCACGAGCGCGAGCGCGAGCAACCCCCCCGCCCGCACGCCTCGCAGGCCCGCGACGAGCGGAACGAGCGGCGCCAGCCAGATCAGGAACTGCGGCGAGAGGACCTTGCCGAGCGCGACGAAGGCGACGAGCGCGGCGGCGCTCCAGCGGACGAGGTCCTCGCCGGTGCGGGGCCGTCGGAGCCAGATCCAGGTGAGCGTGCCGAGCTGCGCGGCGGTGAGCAGAACGGCGATGACGACCGCTCCCGTGCCGACGAGGTTCTGCGAGCCGTGGCTCGAGCGCATCTCGATCCCCAGCCCGAAAAGGTGGTGAGCCGCGAGGAGGAAGGCCGAGCCGAGACTCTCGATCTGGAGCGGCCGGCCGAGCTGGCGGCCGAGGCTGTAGGCGACTCCATCGGCTCCGAGAACGACGAAGGGCAGGAACGCGAGCGCGACCATTCCGGCGAGGACGCCGAAACAGGTGAGCGCCTCGCGGCGACCGCGCCGGTGCCAGACGAGCGAGAGCGCGAGCGGCACGAGCACCACCGGGAAGAGCTTGGCAGCGACCGCGAGTCCGAGCACGCCGAAGCCGAGCCGGTGCCGCTCGTGGAGCAGCGCGGCGAGCGCGGCTAGGACGAGCGCGATCGGCCAGAGGTCGAAGCGGGTGAGGACAACCGAGCCGAGAAGGAGCGGAAAGATCGCGATCGCCGAGAGAGCGGCTACGACCCGCCTCCGCGAAGCACGGAGCGCCGCGAGCATGAGCCCGGCGGCGAGGAGCGCAAGCACCCCGCAGGCTGCCATCGTCCACTCGAATGCCCTTCGGAACGCGGCCTGGTCGTCGCGCTCGCTCAGGAGCGCCGGTAGCGCGAACACGGGCAGCGCGGCCGGCGGATACTCGAGCTCGAAGTCGCGATACGGAAGCTTGCCGCTCTCGATCGCGTTGCCGTAGGTCTCGTAGACCGGGATGTCCACGATCTCCTCGTCGTCGTACCAGCCGCTGTGCAGCGCGCCGAACGCACCCAGGAAGACCAGGGCGACCGCAGCGGTGACGAGGCTAGTGAACCGGCTCGACGCGACCACGGTTGCTCAGGACGGCGAAGGCGACGAAGGGGAAGAACCAGGGGATGTAGAGGTAGAACCAGTGCGTCAGGACGAGCTCGAAGCCGATCAGGACCGCCGCCGTGAGCGCGGCGAGTTGGAGCGGCGAGCGTCGGCGCGGGACGAACGCGAGCGCGAGCGCGCCTGCGACGAGCAGCACTTCGAGCGCCTGCTGGACGAGGTGGAGATCCGGGATTCCCTTCGCGTCGTACTGCCCCCAACCCCAGAGGGAGAACGGCGACTCGCGGTCGAGCTGGAAGCCGAAGGTGCGCTCGCCGAAGACGCGCGCTGCGTGGAGCGGGTCGGGCTCGAGGAGGAGGATGCTGAACGCGGCGACAGTGGCGGCGACGAACCCGGCGGCCCACCTCAGCGCGCCTCGATCGAGGCGCGGTCGACCGAAGCGGCGCGGCCAGCGCAACGCGTTGGGATACGCGAGCCAGAGCGGGGCGAGCAGTAGCGCCGCGAACTTCGTCCAACCCGCGAGCGCGACTCCGGCCCCACGCGCCCACGCGGACGTGACGAGCCAGAAGCCGAGCAGCAGGAAGGCGGGCATGATCGTGTCGTTCGTGTTCGAGTTGGAGGCGTAGAGCGTGAACGGGTACGCAGCCCAAGCGAACGCGAGCGTCGCCCCCAGCCGGTTGCCGCCGAACCGCCGGCCGACGAGCGCGAGCCCGACGAGGCAGAGTCCGTCGAAGAGGAGCGAGGTCGCGTGGGCCGCCCAGAGCTCGTCCCACTTCCCCGTCCAGCCGAAGACGAGATAGCCGGGCACGTAGGCGAGATAGGAGACGGGCCCATACGTGTCACCTCGCGCGTTCGACGCTTCGCAGCGCCCGTTCGTCTGGATCCGCTCGCGAACCTCGCCGCTCGCGTCGGCAGGCCCGCACTCCTTCAGGTCGCCCTGCTCGGGCATGTGCCCGTACGGGATCTGGCCGTTGGCGATCCGCTGACCGCCGATCACGCCGGCGAAGCCGACGTCGATCGTGCTCCGCGGCGCCTCGATGTTGAGCCCGACGCGGAACCCGACCAGGAAGATCGCGGCCGCGGCGATCACCCACACCGGCCAGATGGGTCGCGAAGCGCGCGGCGGCCTGTCGCGACGCGCGATCCAGATGCACCTCGCCAGCAGGTAGAGCAGCGGCGGATAGGCGAGCGGCACGCTCCAGAAGATCTCGCCCTCGTTGAAGAGCCGGAGCGAGACGGTGAAGGAAAGCAGCGCGAGCAGGTCGAGGTTTCGCAGCGAGCGCAGCCGGCGCAGGTCGGCGAGACCGAGCAGGAAGGCGCCGCAGAAGATGAGCCAGACCAAGGCCGTGTTGATCGTCTTGCCGCCGAAGGCGCCGGCGCCACCGCGAGCCATCGTCCAGGCGACCTGCGGGCCTGTCCAGGCCTCGCGCACCGAGCCCGTCCGGTCGTCGAGCTTGCCGAGCGCGATCTGCCCGGCCTCGCCCGACCAAACCTTGAGCTCCCATTCCTCGGTCGCCGGGTCGTATTCGGCGGCGGTCGTCGGCTTCGGCGGATAGCGCACGAGCCAGTCCGCCACCTTGTCCTCGCGAAGGAAGAGGTCGAGTGCCTGCTCCTCGGTCAGACGGGCGGCCCCGTTCTCGGGTGCGAAGATCGTCTCGACGAGGCGGCCGTGCTCGTCGTAGACAGGGGCGGCGGGCGCCGCGGCACCGGCGGGCGCGGCCAGCAGGAGCACCGCGGCGAGGGCGGCGATCAGCGTTCTCTGAACGACCAGACCTTGTTTCCGACGAAGTTGAGCGGAGTTACGAGCACGATCGCGAGCGCCTGCGCGAGCACCTCTCCGAGCCCGAGCCGGACGAGCAGGTACAGGATCAGCAGGTTGGCCCCGAGCGCGGAGGTCGAGACCACGAGGAAGCGCAGACCCTGGTAAGCGACGTGGCCGCGCTGTCCTCGGAAGGTCCAGAGCCGGTTCCAGGCGTAGTTGTTCGTGACTGCGACGAGAAACGAGCAGGTCGCGGCCGCCAGGTAGTGGAAGCCGAGCGCGTGGACGAGGAGCGTGAAGACGGCGAGGTTGACGGCATAGCCGCTCGCGCCGACCGCGGAGAACTTGGCGAGCTGGAACCAGTTGTGCCGGCGGCCCAGCGCTCCCCGCGTGCGGGCGAGCGCGCCCGTAGGGCTGACGTCTGAGGAGCGCTCCATAGGACGCGGGCGAGCCTAGCAGCGGTCCGCCGCGAGTCAGGGAGTGGGATCCCACCCCGGCTCCTCGACGAATCCTCCGCTGCCGACGAGCGGGACGAAGCGGCAGGCAACGGATCTCGTCGTCAGAAGCTCGTCGCCGGAGCGCCGGATCACGGCCAGTCGCTGGCCGCGGCGACCCCCGACCGGCACGACGAGGCGGCCCTCGGGAGCGAGCTGCTCGACGAGCGCGGGAGGAGGCTCCGGAGCCGCGGCCGCGACGGCGATCGCGTCGAACGGGCCACGGTCCGCCGCCCCGAGCGTGCCGTCGCCGAGCCGCACCTCGACGCGGCCGAACCCAGCCTCGGCGAGGGCGCTCCGTGCGCCTTCCGCGAGCGCCGGGATGCGCTCGATCGTCACCACCTCTGCGGCCAGCTCGGCGAGAACGGCGGCCTGATAGCCGGAGCCGGTGCCCACGTCGAGCACTCGCTCGCCGCCTTCGAGCTCGAGCAGGCTGCAGATCGCCGCCACCATGAAGGGCTGCGAGATCGTGGCGCCGTAACCGATCGGGAGCGCTCGGTCCTCATAGGCCTTCGCTCGGAGCTCCGTCGGGACGAACAGCTCGCGTGGAACGAGATCGATCGCCGCGAGCACTCGCTCGTCTCGGAGCCCTCGCTCGCGGAG
>JACCRW010000382.1 GCA_013813345.1 Actinomycetota bacterium | reverse complement strand
CGGCCCGCTCGGAACCGAGAGCGTCGAGTGTCTCGCGGCCGTAGTCGCCGAGCGCCCGCTCGTACGATCGGATCGGATCGTAGGCCGCCGGATCACCTGCCCAGTCCGCCATCGTGGCGAGCGGGAGCTTCGACGGCACCGCCTGCACCATCGGGTTCGCGATCAGCCCGGCGCAGTGTCCTTCGGCGAGCCGCGGATCCCGGCCGAGGAGCGGCCCGAGATAGAGCAGCTCGGGGTCCCAGTCGTTGACCGGGTAGTTGTCCCAGAGCAGGATCTCGTGGCCGCGGAACCGGAGCACGGCCGTGTTCAATGCCTCTCGCGTGATTCCGAGCGAGACGACCTCGGGACCTGTCCAGTAGACGACGATGTCGGGATGGAGGTCGGGGCTGAAGCTCCGCCGGTACGGTGAGTCGCCGGTGCCCGCGTAGCCCATCGGACAGACGACAAGCGGGCCTGGCTGCCTGAATGCCTCGCGAAAGCGGTTGCTGAAATCGCATTGCGCAGCGCCGCTCGGCCGCTCGGCGTCGGCGTAACGGGCCTCGTCCTCGGGGCAGTGGAGGGTGTGGTCGATGTCGTCCCAGAGGAGCTGGAACGAGCGGACGCCGACGCTCTGGAGCTGCCGGCACTTCTCGATCAGCGTCTCGAGCTCTGCGTCCTTCGAGTAGCAGATGTCGAGGCCCGGCGCGATCGCGTAGACGAACTCGACGCCGACCTGCTCCGCCTCGCGCACGAGCCCTCCAAGGCGCTCGATCTCCTCGTCCGGGTACGGCTCGCGCCAGCGGGCGCGGTGATACGGGTCGTCCTTCGGGCCGTGGATCCAGACGTCGAAGCCCTCGCGGCCGCAGAAGCGAATCAGGTCGAGCCGCTCCGCCTGCGACCAGGGCTGGCCGTAACGGCCCTCGATCACGCCTCGCACCTTCACGCCGGCATCACCTGGAACTTCGGGTGGCGCTGCCAGTAGAAGGGATTCCGCCCGGCGACCATCATCCCTTGGCCCCAGTTCACGTGCTGCTCGACCCCGTTCTCGAGCACCGGCTCGTCGGCGGGATCGCGGTACTGCAAGAGCACGTTCCGCCGCGCGGCCTCGCTCGTGTTCAGCCCGGAGCCGTGGATCGTCAGGTAGCTGAAGAGGAGCACGTCGCCGGCGCGCGCCGGGAGCGGCTCCCCGTCCTCGAGCGGGACCTCCAGGGTGTTGCTCGGGCCGTGCGCCTCCAGCGGCCCCTGCTTGTGCGAGCCCGCGACGACGCGGAGGCAGCCGTTCTCCTCGTTCGTGTCGTCGAGATGGATGCTCGCCGCGACCACGCTGTGCCGCGTGTGCGGGAAGAACGGGTAGTCCTGGTGCATCGGGAACGGCGCTCCCTGCTCCGGCGGCTTGACGAGCATCTTCGTGTGGTGGAGCTGGACGTCCGGGCCGATCACGCGCGTCAGCACCTCGAGGAGTCGCGGGTTCGCCGCGGCCCGCGTGAACGCGGCATCGTGGTACTGGACGTTGTGGAAGCCCTTGAGCACGGCTTCCTGCGCGACGCCGCTCCACGCGTGGTTCTCGTCGTGCGTCGTTCCGGCGACGGTCTCGAGGATGCGCTCGAGCGCGCCGCGCATCTCCTCGACCTCGCCGGCGTCGTAGACCTCCCGGCAGAGGAGATAGCCGTTCTCCCGGAAGAAGTCGACATCGACTTCGGTGCTGCTCATGTTGCTCCCTTCTCGCGCCACGGTCTCCCGTGCGCATCGACGATTGCGCCCAACGCCTCGAGGCGCGGGACGGAGTGCTGACGCAGAAGCTCGGTCGGATCGTCGGCCGGGAGGACAGCCGTCCAGACGGCGCGCCCGGCGAGTATCCCGGAGGCGCCGCCCTTGCAGGCCGCCTCGACCGCGGCGGGGAAATCCGCCGGCTCGACTCCCTGGGAGAGGACGACCCAGGGGCAGGCGGTCGCGGCGTCGATCTTCTCCGCCCAGCGCGTGATCTCGGCCGGATCGCCCTTCCCCTCCAGCGGGACCTGGCACTTGTAGAGGTCGCAGCCGGTCGGCGAGAGCTCGGCCGCGGCCTCGACGATTGCTGCCTCGCGGTCGAAGCCCTCGGGGCCGCGCACGACAGGCTCGAGCACCGAGAGCAGTTCGTGCTCCTGGGCGAGCTCGGTGAAGGCGAGCGACATCTCGCGGCGGCGCTCCCGTTGTGAGTCGTCGCGCCAGATCACGAGCAGCTTCAGCGCGACGACGGCCGGATGGAGGTTCCGCGGGGCCGCGAGCTCCGTGTCCTCGACGAGTTCTCCCGGCGGCTGCCGGAGCGCGTCCACCGCGAGGATCAGCCCGCACGAAGCGGGCAGGAGCTCTGCCGCGCCGGCGACGACCTCCGGCCCGTACTCGTCGTCGATCAGGAGGCCGGACGCATGGGCGCCGAGCTCCCGCGCGACCGCCAGCTTGAAGCCGACGAGCCGCTCGTCGGTCGCGTCGTGCCCGTGCCCGGCCAGCATCGTTCGCAGCGACTCGCGCTGATCCATCGCCACCATCAGGAAGGTGCCGCTCGGGCGGGCGAGGGCGTCGAGCGTGATCACAGGTCGCGCCAGCCGATCAGCTCGATCCCGAGCTCGTCGATCCGGGCGCGGACGCGTGGGTCGGTGAGCGTGCGGAGCTCCTGCTCGCGCTCGACGGTGTAGCTCGAGACGAGACCGTCTGCGTAGCCGGGATGGCAACCGAGCTCGGTGTCGCCCTCATCGAGGCTGCCGAGGATCTCCAGCAGACGCTCGACGCCGATTGCCGGGACGGCGTAGTAGCGGGGGTCGTGTCGGACGGCACGCTCGCGCATCGGCAGCTCCTCGCGCTCGGCGAAGGCCGCGAAGGTCTTGCGTAGCCCTGGCTCCCGCTGTGTGTGGTGGTGCGAGTCGAGGTGGGTCGGCCGGCCGGCCATGAGTTCCTCGAACCGCGCGAGCTGGCGCGCGAGCTCCTCCTCGCAGCGCTCGGGTGGAACGTGGTCGAGCACGGCATGGAGCCCGACCGACAGCCGGGGTGCCTGCCGCGCGAGCTCGACCCCGCGCTCCGCGGCCGGCCGGTCGACCATCAGGCTCGTGCTGGTGACGATCCCGCGCGCGTGCGCCTCGAGGATCCCTCGGTTGATCCCCTCGGTGTAGCCGAGGTCGTCGGCGTTCACGATCAGGCGCGGCATCGGAGGCGGGGTCGTTGTGGCATCGTTACCACACGATCCTAAACAGGCGGCGCGGCGCGGGGTCAGCGGACCCGATACTGGCGCGGCGTACAGCCGCAGATCCGCCGGAACGCCCGGTAGAAGCTCGCTGCAGAGCCGAATCCGGAGTCGGCGGCGATCTGCTCGAGCGGCAGGTCGGTCGTGAGCAGGAGCCGCTGCGCGTGCGAGACGCGCAGGCGGATCACATAGTCCCAGACCCCGATCCCGACTCCGCGCTTGAAGAGCGTCATCGCGTAGGTGGGGTTCAGCCCCACTGCGCGCCCGACCTCGGCGACGGTCAGCGGACGGCGGTAGCTCTCGCCGAGGAAGCGCGCGATCCGCTCCACCTGCCCTGCTCCCGCCTCGGTCTCGGCTCCGGGGTGCGTCCGGGCCGGAACGGGAACGACGCCGGCGGCGAAGCGGCGCAACCGCGCCTCGAGCTCCAGGAGCACGGTGCGTCGCGCCTCCGGATCGCCGGTTGCAAGCTCAGCGACCCACCGCTCGAAGAAGAGCCGATCGGTTGCGCCGGCGAGCTCGTCGTCTGCGGCGGCCCGGACGAGCTCGCCCTCCAGCAGACGGGTCACGAACGCCGGGTCGACGCCGAGCTGGAGGAACCACGCGAGTGGCACCGTCACGTACACGAACTCGGCCTCGCCTTCCACCTCGACGAGCCGGTGCGGCATGCCCGCCCAGAAGACGGCGGCTCCGCCGCGCTCGACCCGGCCCCGCCGGCCCCCGATCACGTAGGCGATCGCTCCTTCGAGCACGTAGTTCAGCTCGACGTCCGTGTGCCGATGCGGCTCGTCCATCAGCCTCGGCGACCGTCGGCGCGCGACTAGCGACGAGATGTGAGGATCTGCGAGATATTCGGCCGTCATGGCTCTTGTCTACGCGGATCATACGCCGTAGCGTTGAGCAATGATCTCTGACGAGCAGGCGCGCTTCTTCCGCGAGAACGGTTACCTCGTGCTCAGCCAGCTGCTCGCGGCCGCCGAGCTCGAGGCGCTTCGGTCCGAGATGCAGGTTCTCGTCACGAGCGCCGTTGAGCGCACGGGTGACGCCGATTTCCGCTACCGCGAGCACGCCCTCACCGGCGAGCAGGTCCCGTTCCGGATCGAGTACGTCATCGACAAGTCGGCCGCCTGCCGGCGCCTGCTCGGGCACCCCTTCGTGCTCGGGTCGGTCGAGAAACTCCAAGGGCCGAGCTTCATTCCCACCTGGGACAGCATGGTCTTCAAGCTCGAAGGTGCCGGCGCCGCGATCCCGTGGCATCGCGACGCGGGCCTGGAGCAGCTCCTGGACGAGCGGCCGATCTTCAACGTCGACTTCTACCTCGATGCGAGCGACCGGACGAACTGCCTCTGGGCGATCCCGGGCTCGCACCGCTTCGACGAGGACGAGGCGCAGGAACGCCTCGCCGAGCTTTCCGCCGACGGTTTCGGGACCCAGTTCGACGGCGGCGGCGCCGTCTCGCTCGAACTCGAGCCAGGCGACGTTCTCTTCCACGACATCCTCGTCCTGCACGGCTCACCGGCGGCGCAGTCGCGGCTCCGCCGAGTCCTCTACTACGAGTTCCGGCCGATCGACGTCGAGCTGGCGATCGGCCCGCACACGCCGGACTACATCCCGCTCAAGCAGCAGGTGCTCGCGGCGTGCCAGCGCGAGCGCGCGCAGGCGTTTCCGGACGAGGAGCCGTTCCGCTACCGGCCGGAGCCACCGGTACCCGACGGCGAGCCGGCGAGCTTCCGCTTCCCGCACGAGCAGTTCTGGCGCTAGAGAAGCGCGTTCGCCGCGGCGACGTGCGCATACCAGCGGGCACTGTCCTTCGGCTTCCGAGCGGGCGTCACATAGTTCGGCGTGCACGAGCCCGAAGCGCTCCGATAGCCGAGCGCCCACTCGAAGTTGTCGAGGGTCGGGTCAGGTCTTGCGAATGAGAGCAAGTCTGGCGGTACTGCGTCCATCTGTCCATCAACATCGTGCGAACGCAAGACCTGACCCCGGACCCAGGGCGACCCGTTCGCCGATGCTCCTAGCCGGGAAGACCGTTGCGCCGTACGACCTCGCTGTACCAGCGGGCGCTGTCCTTGGGGGTCCGCACGAGTGTCTCGTAGTCGACGTGGACGAGCCCGAAGCGCTGCGCGTAGCCGAGCGCCCACTCGAAGTTGTCGAGAAACGACCAGTGGCAGTAGCCGACGACCGGAACGCCCTGCTCGATCGCGTCGTGGAGCGCTGCCAGATGGTCTTGGGTGAAGCGGATGCGCCGCTCGTCGTGCACCGGGTCGGGGAAGACGGCGCCGTTCTCGGTGATCATGATCGGCACCGGCCCGTAGTCGTCGCGGATGCGGACGAGCAGGTCTGTGAGGGCGGTCGGCACGATCGGCGTGCCCGCCTCCGTCCGCGCGACCCCGTCGGTGAACCCGGCGGTCGTCTGCACGCTGTCGGGCACGATCACGCGCCACGGCCACGGCCGGTCGTCCGGCGCCGCCTGCATCACGCGCGGCGCGTAGTAGTTGACGCCGATGTAGTCCGTCGGCTCGGCGATCGTCTCGAGGTCGCCGTCCCGGATGAAGTCGAGCGGCCCGAGCAGCTCCTCGTAGCGTGCGCGCATGTCCTCCGGATAGGCGCCGCGGAAGACGGGATCGAGGAACCAGCGGTTGACATAGCCGTCGGAGGCGTCGCTGACCGCGAGATCGGCCGCGTCCTCGCTCGCCGGATAGTGAGGCGAGAGGTTCGGCGCGAAGCCGATCTTGCTCTCGCCGCCGCGGGCCCGAAGCTCCTGCACCGCCC
>JACCRW010000374.1 GCA_013813345.1 Actinomycetota bacterium | reverse complement strand
CTGCCGCCGCTCCCTGGGGTACGCAAGGAGATCGAGGGCACGCGCGGCCGCACGACCGTAGGCCCGATCAGCGCCTCATTCGATGTCGTCGCCCGCGAGCTGCGCTACCGCGGCGTGTTCACGGGCTTCGTCGACGTCCTCGACCCCGCCGGCGACGGCTGGGCGGGACGTGCGCTCTACCGGGGGCGGGAGTACGGCCGCTTTCGGCTGAAGCCTGAGCGCGTCAGGTCCCGCTGACAGGGACTGTCCCTGTCAGCGCGCGTTGACGGCGCTCAGCGGAGCCAGGGAGCGAGCAGAGCCTCGATCTCGCGACAGCCGCGAGGCGACTCGAGCCTCGCCTGCTCCTTCCGGCCCTCGACGACGACGAGCGTCGGCAACGAGGTCACCTGGAAGCGCTCGACGAGATCGGGTCGCGCGCGCTCGTCGACCAGATGCAGCCTGAACGTGCCGTGGTTACGGCGCCGCTGCAGCACCTGTGCGAGGAAGCCCTCGACACGGCGGCACCGCCCCGAGACGGGAGACGTGAAGAAGACGAGCTTCGGTCTCGTCGCCCTCGCGCGGCCGACCGGTGCCTCGGCCGTCGCCATGGCCAGTCCGTTCCCGCCCGCTGCGCTCCGCTAACGCAGGACGCGAACACGCCTTTACGATGCCGCGATGCGACGAGTCGGGATCACCGGACTCGGGGCCGTCACCCCGATCGGCCTCGATGCCCCCTCGACCTGGGCCGCGGCCATCGCGGGCGAGAGCGGGATCGACTTCATCCAGGGGTTCGACACGAGCCCGTATCCCGTCCGGATCGCCGGGGAGGTGAAGGGGTTCGATCCCGCCACGGTTGCGCCGCCGAAGGAGGGACGACGGATGGAGCGGAACGTCCTCCTCGCGCTCGGTGCGGCGCAGGAGGCCTGGCGGGATTCCGGGCTCGAGAACGCCGATCCGGCGCGGACGGGCGTCGTCGTCGGTTCCGCCATCGGCGGCCTCCCGGGGATCGCCGAGCAGCACGGCGTTCTCCGCGACCGAGGGCCCGATCGCATCTCGCCGTTCTTCATCCCGAGCGTGCTCGTCGATTCCGCCAGCGGTCAGATCGCGATTTCGCTGGAGCTGCGCGGCCCCAACTACGCGCCGGTCTCGGCCTGCGCGACCGGGTCGCACGCGATCGGCGAGGCTGCCGAGATCGTCAAGCGCGGCGATGCCGACGTCGTGCTGGCGGGAGGCACCGAGTCGTGCATCCACCCGCTGATCCTCGCCGGCTTCTGCGCGATGCGGGGGCTCGTGGCCGAAGAGGAGGATCCGACACTCGCCTCACGGCCCTTCGACGCAACGCGTGCCGGCTTCGTGATGGCCGAGGGCGCCTGCATCCTCGTCCTCGAGGAGCTCGAGGCGGCGCGGGCGCGCGGAGCGACGGTCTATGCGGAGGTGCTCGGATACGGAGCCTCCAACGACGCCCACCACATGGCGCAGCCCGACCCGGAGTCGCTCGGAGTCGCCGAGATGATGGGCGCGGCCCTCGCGCGCTCCGGCGTCGAGCCCGAGCGCGTCGGCTACATCAACGCGCACGGCACCTCCACCCCGCTCGGCGATGCGGCCGAGACGAGGGCGATCAAGACGGTGTTCGGCGAGCACGCCCGCAGACTGGCCGTCTCGTCGACCAAATCGGTCACCGGGCACTGCTTCGGCGCAGCCGGTGCGATCGAGTCGATGATGTGCGCGCTCGCGCTGCACCATCAGCTCCTGCCGCCGACGATCAACTACCGCAACCCCGATCCCGAGTGCGATCTCGACTATGTCCCGAACGATGCGCGCGAGCTGAGCGAGACCGGCGCCGAGCTCGACATCGCGCTCTCGAACGCGATGGGCCTCGGCGGCCACAACGGCTGCGTGCTACTCGGTCGCGTCTAACCTGCGACGAGCTCGGGGGTCAGCTCGTCGAGTGAGGCGATGACGACGTCCGCGAGGGCGAGCGAGTCCGCGACGGGCGGATAGTGCCGGTTCGGGAACGCGATCACCCGCAGCCCCGCCGCATGCGCCGCCCGAAGCCCGTTCGAGGAGTCCTCGATCGCAGCGCAGCCGCCCGGATCGACGCCGAGCCGACGTGCCGCCTCGAGATAGACGTCCGGGGCCGGCTTGCCTCTGGCCACCTCCTCGGAGGAGACGGTCGTCTCGAAGTGGGCCGCGATCCCGGCCCGCTCGAGCACCACCTCGATCAACGGCCGATTCGAGGACGAAGCGACGGCCAACCGGAGCTCGCCTGCGAGCCGCTCGACCGCCGGGACAGCGCCGTCGAGCAGCGGCAGCTCTTCCCGGTAGCGGGCGAGCATCCGCCGGACGACCTCGTCGCTCAACTCCAGGGGCGAGTCGGCCAGGCCGAGCTCCTCGTGCAGGTAGCGCGACCACTCGGGCGAGCTCATCCCCATCATGTCGGTCTGTGCCGTGTGGCTCCAGCGTCCGCCACGCTCGAGGACCAGCTGCTCGCGCACGTCGTCCCACACCTGCTCAGAATCGACGATCACGCCATCGAGGTCGAAGACGACGGCCTCGATCACGCGTAGTCCCCGTCGACACGAACGAGCGCGTCGCCCGACTCGCCCGACTCCGCCCGCTCGACCCGGCCGATGAAGAACGTGTGGTCACCGGCTTCGTGCTCGGCCGCGACGGCACACTCCAGCCAGCCGACGGCGCCCTCGAGGAGCGGTGCCCGCCTGCCGGCTCGGACCTCGATCCCGCGCCAGAGCACGATCGGCGGGATCCCGCGGGCGAAGTGGCGGGCAAGCTCGAGCTGGCCGGCGGCGAGCAGCGAGACCGCAAAGCCGCCCGCGGCGCGGAGCAGCTCGTGCAGCGCCGCCTGCCGCGCGATCGAGATCCCCACGAGCGGCGGCTCGAGCGCGAGCGAGACGAGCGAGGCGACGGTCAGCCCGAGCCGCTCGCCTTCGAGGTCGACGGTGACGACGCAGACGCCGACCGGCTGGCGGCGCAGGACCGCTTTCAGCTCGTCGCCCGTCGCCACCGGCCGATCATAAGAGCCTCAGTTCGGCTAAACGGCTTTGCAGAGCCCGTCGCCAGCGTAGAACGACTTCTGCTCCTCGTGCATCCGGAGGTCGAAGTCCCTGTCGTAGGCTCCGAGTGAGTCCGATTCCCAGTAGACGTCTGGGGTGACGCCCGGGCCGATGATCGTGGCGCGATAGCGCGCGCCGGCGCCGACCGGACGGGCGCCGTGGGTGTAGAACCCGTAGCAGAACTTGCCGGTGTCCTTGTGCACGAGAAAGCTGTTCTCGCGCTTCCAGCCCTTGCCGTAGGCGGAGTCGTAGGTGTCGACGTAGAGATTGCGGCCGAAGGTGTCGAGCGGCTGACCGGTCGAGGTCGTCCTGAACCCGTGCACGGGCCGACCCTGGTAGGTGAACGAGCCGAAGAGATGCTCGAAGCTGCGGTAGGCCCAGTTCTGCTTCACGGTGAGCTGCGGCAGCTCACCCGACCAGTGGGAGAGTCGCAGCTCCCAAACCGCCTGCTTCGCGGTTGGGACGAGACCGTAGTTCGGGAGCATCCGCTGCCAGGCCTGCACCGCCCAATGCGATCCGTCCGCAGCCGTACACGCCGTCACGAGCCACTGCAGCTCGGACCCGGAGTAGGGACGGCAGGAGTTCCTGAAGGTCTTCCAGACGTCGCGCTTGTAGGTGCCGTAGCCGCCCGAATAGTCGAGCTTGAAGGCGACCTGGGGCCGTGCCGTCGTCGGCGCGATCGCGTTCTCGGCGCCCCAGGCGAGCACATTCCAGCGCTTGCCGCGCGCCTCGTAGCTGAGGAGCGCCTGGCCGCTCGCTCCGACCTGGAGCTTGACGTTCGCCGCGTTCCGGTCGATCAGCTCCGAGGCCGAGGCCGTGGAGGCGAAGACGGCCGCGGCGAGAGCCGAAAGCGCGGCAAGCCGGAGCAGCAGGTGGTGACCGCGTGGATCGGACGGCATCTCTAGGGGTATCGGCAGGACGGCTCTGCCTCAGGTCACTGGCGCGAGGGATTGTGCGTCGTCGCAGCCGCCGGATCGCGCCCGCGGGTGGTGAGCAGGCCCAGCGCGATCAGGCCAACCGCGAGTCCGAGGTGAAGCCAGTTGTCGCCGTTGTTGATCGGCACCCAATCGCCGGCGCCGGCTATTCCGATCAGGAACAGGACGACATAGAGGGCGCCGCTTCCGAGCAGGTACGTCCGGCCACCCGCCGGCGTCGCGGCCATCAGGACCCCGACTCCAAACAGGGCGTGGACGATGTTGTGGAGGATGCTGATCTCGAAGAGGTCGAGCAGCTCCGCGTCGCCGGCGTCACCGGCGAACTCGAGGCCGTCGTAGAGGTTCGTCGTGATTCCGGGGACGAAGCCGGCGATGCCGACGAGCAGGAAGACGAAGCCGACGACGCGGGCGATGGTCTGCACGGGCGTCGTCTGGCTGATTCCGATCCCGCGTGGCATCTAGAGAGGAAGCTCGGCCCGCACGGCGGTGCCGGCGCCGCGGACGCTCGAGACGGCGAAGCTGCCGCCGAGCGCGGCGACGCGATCCGCGAGTCCCTGCAGCCCGGAGCCGCTCTGATCCGCTCCGCCGACACCGTCGTCGGCGACCTCGACGACCACATGGTCCGCCTCGAGCTCGACCCGGATCGTGATCAGGCGCGCCTGCGCATGCTTGGCCGCATTCGCGAGAGCCTCCGCGATCAGGTAGTAGGCGGCCGCCTCGACGCTCGAGCTGAGGCGCTCCTCGGGCAGCGAGACGAGCTCCACCGGCAGGAGCGACCGCTCCGCGAGCGTGCGGACGGCGCGGGCAAGACCGTGGTCGGTGAGGACGCGGGGGTGCAGGCCGCGGACGAGCTCACGGATCTCGTCCAGCGCCAGCGCGAGCTCGGTCTGGGCCGCGTCCAAGAGCTCTGGCACCGCCTCCGGCCGCCCGTCAAGCCGCTTGCGGATCAGGTGCAGGTGGAGGGAGACCGCGACGAGCCGCTGCTGGGCGCCGTCGTGGAGGTTGCGCTCGATCCTGCGGCGCTCCGCGTCGCCGGCGGTGACGATGCGAGCGCGCGACTCGCTCACCTCGCGGATCGCCTCGTGCAGATCGGTGACGTCGCGCACGATCGCGAGCACCTCTCCCGCGGCAACCGGCGCGATGCGCAGCTCGAAGTCGCGCAGCTCGCCCATGTGCGGCCGCAATCGGTAGTTGACCGTCGCGAGCTCGCCGGACGAAAGCGCCGCCGCCACGCCTCTCATCAGTTGCTCCGCCACGTCGCTCGGGAGTAGGTCGCGCACGTTCGCGCCGACGACGAGCTCCGGTGGATTGGCGAGCCGCGAGAGGTCGCCGCCGAGCTCGAGATAGGTGCCGTCCGCCCCGAGCCGCAGGACCAGGTCCGGTAGCGCCTCGAGCAGCGCGCGATGACGCGCCTCGACGGGTGTGGAGACCCCATCCATGGGGCCGCATCGTATCGCGCCAATCCTTCCGTTCTAGCCCCTCGCCGCCTCCCTCGAAAGGCGGCGGAAGAGGAACCACGCGAGCGCTCCGCCGGCCGCATAGCCGAGCGCACTCGCCCCGGCCGCTCCCTCGACGCCGTAGCGCGGGATCAGGAGCAGGGCGAGCAAAGCGGTGAGGATCATCGCGACGGCGGAGACTACGAGGCTGAGATTCGGACGCCCGTGGCGGAGCGAGAGGTAGACGACGAGCACGGTGACCGGCGCGTAGGCCACGATCCCCGGAAGGAGCAGGGCAAGCGGCCGCGCGGCCCCGTCGAAGTCGCCTCCGAAGAGGAGCGGGATGAGGAACGGCGCCGCGACTCCGACGACCACGGCGACGCCCGCGGTGTACGCGAGGCCTTTCAGCGCCGAGCGGCCGACGAGCCGCGTGGCGTCGCGCTCGTCGTCGTGCACCGCGGGCCCGGTAATCGCGGTCGCGATCGCCGCAGGGATCAGCCACAACGCCTCCGCTGCCTGCATCGCGATCGAATAGACGCCGACCGCGGCGACGCCGTCGTACCACTCGAGAATGAAGAGCTCGATCCGATAGCCGATCAGGTTGACGACCTGCACGGCGCCCAGCACGAGCGCGAGCCGCAGGATCGTGCGGCCATGCTCGTCGAGGAATGCCGGCGGCCCGACCGGAAGCCAGAGATCGCGGGCGGCGATGAGGGCGAACACCGCGGTGAGCAGGTGCGCGGCCGTCCAGGCGGCGACCGCCGCCCTGACGCCGCCGCCGAGCCCGACGACGAGCACGAGCATCCCCGCGAGCGTCAGGAGGGGCGACAGTGCCTGGACGTAGTTCCAGACGCGGACGCGCGCCTGGCCGAGCAGGACCCCCGAGACCGTCTGCCAGAGCACGTTCGGGATGAGCGCCAGAGCGGCGATCAGCGCGAGCTCGACGCCGACCGCGTCGGTCAGCCCGCCCGAGAGGACGACGAGCGCGCCGCCCACGAGCCCGAGCGCCGTCGCGAGCGCGAAGGCGCGATGAACGAGCTGACGCACCTCGACGTCTCCCTCGCGCAGCCGGGTCGTGACAGCGAGGCCGAGCTGGCCGAGCAAGCGGGAGAGGATCGTCACCGTCAGGACGACGAGCACGAACGTCCCGCGGCCCGAGGGTGCGAGGAAGCGGCTCTGGACGACGACGAGGACGAGCGCGATCGGCGTCGAGAGGCCCCGGAAGAGGAGCGTCTCGAGCGTGTTCCGCCCCACCTCCCGCTCGCCCGGGACCTCTTTCAGCAGCTCGCGCGGGAGCTGATTGGGCGAGACCGGCGGCGTGCCGTCGATCGCGGGCGAGGGTCGCGCGGCTCCGCTCGTCGCACGCTGCCGGGCGGGGCTCACGGCCGCATCCTCTCAGCGCGAACGAAGCACCGGAAGCGTGAATGGGCGCGCCCGGCCGGGGAGTGCGGCTCTCCCGCGACCACGATCCGCTCGACCCTGAGGCCCCAGCACAGTGGCGGGACGCTCGGGCGGCACGGTCGCTTTGGGCGCGCCCACCTTCCAGGTTAGTCGGGGCTAGGCTCGTTGTCGCGGTCGGCTCGGAAGCTCAGCGCTCGGGCGCGCAGTGGCGGTCGCCGCCGAGGATCTCGTCGAACCGCCTCGTCGCCTCGCGCTGCGCCTCCGCGTCGAACGCATCGAGGCGCGGGACGGTCGCCTGCACGATCGGCGTCACCCCCGGCCCGATCGCCGAGACCCGGTGCTGCTCGCCGAGCCCGTTCCCAGGTGGCTTCCCGCTCGGATAGCCGCTCGGCGGGATCTGATGCACGAACGAGTAGCAGAAGCCGCCGTTTCGGACATGCGTGGCGATCGCGGTGTCGTGTCTCCAACCAGGCCCGTAGTCCGAGTTGAATGTGTCGATCGAGACGTTGCGCGCCCACTCGTCCCGAACCGTCGGCGACGTCGTCCGCGTCCCGTAGACCGGCTGGCCCCGGTAGAGCAGCCGGCCGAAGATCCCCTGCACGCCTCCGCCGTACGTCCAGTGGTTGTAGAGCTGGAGCTCCGGCAGCTCGCCGCGCCAATGCGAGATATGGAGCTCGACCGCCTTCTGCCGGTCGGTCCAAGACTCGAAGCCCCGCATCGGCAGGTTCCGCTGCCAGGCCTGGAGCGCCCAGTAGGAGCCGTCCGGCGCCTTGCAAGCGGTCACGAAGAAGGGAAGCGCCGGGCCGTCGTAGCGCCCGCACCGGTTCTGGAAGGCGCGCCAGTAGCCCGGATTCCGGCGGCTCTTCCAGCCGCCCGAGTAGTCGATCCGGAACCTGGCCTGAGTCGAAGGCGGCTCGGTCTGATGCGCGATCCCGTCGCTCGCTCCCCAGACGAGCACGTGGCGCCGGAGGCCGGCCGTCGTCGTGTACTCGACGAGCGCGACCCCCTGCCCGTTCACCTTCAGGGTCGGATTCCTCACGTTCGCGTCGCCGAAGATCGCCCCGGCGGCGCCTCCCGGCAGCCAGAGCGCGACTGCGCACGCAATGATGACGATCCCCCTGCTC
>JACCRW010000345.1 GCA_013813345.1 Actinomycetota bacterium | reverse complement strand
TCCGCTGGAGCGCGCGGACGAGGTCGTCGATCGAGGGGCCGTCGTCGTCCGCCTCGAGGGAGGCGAGCTCGCGATCGAGCTCGACCTCGCGGGGCCGAGCCTGCTGCTGGCGATACCGCTGGCGGATTAGGTTGTGCGCGATCGTGATCAGCCAGTTGGTCGGCTTCCGTGGATGCTCGCCCCGCTCGAGCGCTCGGAGCGCGTTGACGAAGGTCGTCTGAGTGACGTCCTCGGCATCGGCCTGGTTGCCGAGCACTGCGTAGACGTAGCGGTAGACCTCAGCGGCGTGGGCGCGGTAGAGCTCGTCCAGCTCGCGCGCAGCGCGGATCCCAGTCGCGGTAGTTGCCACTCTTATGAAGATGCCCGAACGGCGCGCCACTGACGCGATCTCACAAACTCCTTACAACTCGCGAGCGCGCTCGTAGCGGAGCCGGACACCGTCGTCCCCAAAGCGTCCGGTCTCGCCGAGGGTGAACCGCCGGAGCGGGAAATCGCCGTCGGCGAGCGCCGGACCCCGGCCGACGAAGGTCGGCGCCATGGTGAGGATCAGCTCGTCGATCAGGTCGGCCGCCAGCAGCTGCCCGGTGAGATCGCCGCCGCCGACGAGCCAGGTTCGCTTCAGGCCGCGCTCGCCGATCAGACGCACGAGCTCGGTGAGGTCACCGGCAAACGGCTCGACGACGGCCCCGTCGAGCGGTGCCAGCTGCGGCGCGTGGGTCACGACCCAGGTCGGCTTCTCGCCGTACGGCCACGAGCCATGCCGCACCATGAAGGTCCAGGTCTGGGCGCCCATGAGCAGCGAGTCGATGTCGGCGAAGAAGATCTCGTAGTCGTTCTCGGCGCCCGTCAACGTCTTGAGGAAGCCAAGGTCGTGGTCGGGCCCGGCGATCCGCCCGTCCAGGCTGAGCGCCGCGTAGTAGACGACGTGCGTGGCCATCGAGCCCGACTGTAGCCTCCGGCCGTGGCCGCAACGGAATCCTGGCGGGTCGCGATCGTCTCGATGGTGGCGCCGGTGATCGAGCGCCTCGTGCCGGTGCTGCGGGACCTCGGGCACGAGCCGCGCGGCGTCGTCACGCCGCGCGTGGAGCGCCGGAGGCCGGATGACGCGCTCACGGACGCAAATATCCCTGCCGGCCTCGACCTCCTCTTCGGCAAGGACCGGTGGTCGATCGAGCCGCTCCTGCGCGCGCTCGAGCCGGATCTGATGGTGTGCTGGGGCTTCCCCTGGAAGCTGCCGCCGGCGGCTCTCGAGGTCGCGCGGCTCGGCTCGATCAACCTCCATCCCGCCCTGCTTCCGCGCCACCGCGGCCCGATCCCGCTGGCGTGGGCGCTCCGCGAGGGCGACGGGCGCTTCGGGATCACCTGGCACCGGATGGACGCCGAGCTCGACACCGGCCGGCTCCTCGCCCAGACCTCGATCCCGATCGAGGACGACGACGTCGAGATCATGGACTTCGGGCCGAAGCTCGGCGCCGCCGCGTTCAGGCTCCTGCCCGGAGTGCTCGAGCGGGTCGCGGCCGGCGATCCCGGCGATCTCCAGCCGGAGGAGGGCGCGAGCTGGGCCGGGTACTTCGAGGACGACGAGTACGCGCGCGTCGACTGGTTGCAGCCGGCGCGGCGGATCCACGACCAGGTGCGCGCCTGGAACCTGACCTTCGGGATGGGCAGGATCGTCGCCCCAGTCGCGGAGCTCGACGGAGAGCGCGTCCGGATCGTCCGAACGAGCCTCCGCGACCCCGGCGGCGGCGCGCGCCTGATCGAGTGCGGCGACGGGCTGCTCTGGCTCGTCGAGACGGAAGCGATCGCCGAAGGGCTTTGAGCCCAGGACGTGTCTAGAACAGCCACGTCCGGGCTTTGACCCCGGACGTGGCTAGAACGGCCACGTCCGCGGCCGGGGGCGGTGCGCCCCCGGCCGCAAGAGCTTCGGCCTAGTCGTCGCCGCCGTCGGTCGTGATCGTGACGGTCTTCACGATCTCGCAGTTGACGTGCGTGTCGTTCTCCTTGCTGTTCAGCCAGACGGTGTCGTTGCCGGCACCGCAGTCGATCTGGTCGCGGTCATCGTCGTTGGCGAGCGCATGGATCCGGTCATCGCCGTCGCCGCCGCTGATGGCGTCGGAGCCGCGGCCGGCCCAGATCACGTCCTTGCCGTCGCCGCCGTCGATCGTGTCGTTGCCTGACCGGCCGCGGATGACGTCTTCGCCGTCGCCGCCGTTCAGCGTGTCGTCGTCGGCGCCGCCGAAGATGCGGTCGCTGCCGTCGTCGCCGTTCACGGTGTCCTTGCCGCGGTTGCCGTGGATCCGGTCGTTGCCGTCGCCGGCGTTGACGGTGTCGTCACCCGCGAGCCCGACGATCCGGTCGCGCTCAGACGTGCCTGTGAGCGTGTCGTTGCCGTTCGTGCCCTTGATCACGTTGACGTTGTGCGCGAG
>JACCRW010000334.1 GCA_013813345.1 Actinomycetota bacterium | reverse complement strand
GAAACACAAAGTTCTCCGTTCCGGCTTGTGGCTCTGGGGAGCGGCGCTCGGCGTCCTGCTCGGGCTCGCGATCCTCGGCAACTCGCGGCTCGTGCTGCTGCCGCTCGTCGTTCTCGGCTACCTCACCTGGCGGCTGCGCTCGGCGCGGACGATCCTCGCGCTCGGCGTCGCGGGCGCTGTGGCCGCCGCTCTCGTGCTGGCGCCGTGGGTCATCCGGAACGAGGTCTCGGTCGGCTGCTACGCGATCACGACCGACACGCGCGCGCTCTGGAAGGCGAACAATCCCGCGACCTACGACCTGCTCGCCGACGGCAAGTGGATCGACGACGTCCCGAACATCCCCGGCGCGCAGCTCTCGCCGGAGTTCCAGGCGGCGATCTTCGCCGACCGCGGCGAGCTGATCGAGGTCGACGAGTGCGCGCAGATGCGCTTCTACCGCGGGCTCGTGACGGACTTCTGGCGCGAGCAGCCCGGCGAGAAGGGGAAGCTGGCGGTGCAGGCCGCTGGGATGCTCTGGAACCCGACCTTCAGCGTCGAGCGCGAGGAGCGAAGCCAGGGGCTCGTCGGCGTCGCAAAGGACTGGGGCGAGCCGCTCTACATGGGCGTGCTCTACGTGTTCGCGGTCGTCGGGCTCTTCCTCGTCTCGCGAGCGTTCGCCGTCCTTGCGGTCGCGCTGCTCGCCTACAACACCCTCGCGGCAATGGTCTTCGTCGGCAACGTCCGCTACCGCGTGCCCTGGGACTTCCTGCTCGCGCTGCTCGCCGGCGTGGCGCTCGCGCGGCTGTGGGCCCGGGCTCGCGCACGATGAGGATCGTCCACGTCCATCGGATGCGGGGAATCGGCGGCTCCGAGCGGCATCTGCTGACGCTGCTGCCGGCGCTGCGCGCGCTCGGTGTCGACGCCCGCTTCGTCGGGCTCGACGACCTCGACGGTTGGGATCCCCAGCCCTTCTACGACGAGCTCGACCGCGGCGAGGTCCCCTACGTCCGGCTCGGTTCCGTCCGGGAGTTCCCGCGCGCTCTCGGCAATGCCGACGTCGTGCACACGCATCTCGTCCACGCCGACGTGCTGGGCGCGCTCGTCCGCCGCGACCGCCTGCTCGTCTCGACCAAGCACAACGACGATCCGTTCCGCACCGGCCCGTTCCGCTTCGTCGAGCGGGCTCTCATGCGTCGGGCGGCCCGCGTGATCTGCATCACCGAGGCGCTGCGCAGGTTCAACGTCGAGCGCGTCGGGCTCCCGGCGAAGAAGCTGGTCGTCGTGCCCTACGGCCTCGACGAGCCGCCGGCGGCCTGGGGGCCGAACGAGCTCGACCTGCCGGAAGGGAAGCTCGTCGTCGCCGTCTCGCGACTCGTCCCGCAGAAGGGTCTCGACGTGGCTGTCGAGGCGATGGTCGGGATCGACGCGACGCTCGTCGCCCTCGGCGAAGGGCCGGAACGAGAGCGGCTCGAGTCGCTCGCCCGCGCGGGCGGCGTCCGGCTGCTGCTACCCGGCCGGGTAGGCGACGTGGCGGCGATTCTGCGCCGCGCCGACCTGCTCGTTCATCCCGCCCGCTGGGAGGGCTTCGGGCTGGCGCTGCTGGAGGCAATGCTCTGCGGGCTTCCGGTCGTCGCTACGCGAGTCAGCTCGATTCCCGAGATCGTCGTCGACGGCGAGACGGGCCTGCTCGTCCCGCCCGACGATCCGGTAGCGCTCGCGGCGGCCCTGCGGCGTGTGCTCGAGGATCCGGGCGACTTCGGCGTGCAGGGTCTCGCCCGGGCCCGAGCGGAGTTCGCGGTAGCGGCGATGGCGGAGCGGACGCTCACGGTCTACGAGGCGTCGTTGAGCGAGGCGCGGTAGAGCAGCTCGGTTCGGTCCGTGCAGCGCTCCTCGAGGAAGCGGCCGAGCGCGCGCTCGCGGCCGGCCTCGCCCATCGCCCGCGCCCGCTCAGGATTGGATGCCAGCTCGACGATCGCGCGCGTGAGCGGCTCCGACTCGCCGGGCGCGACGAGCAGGCCGGTGCGGCCGTCCTCGACGAGCTCGCCGAGGCCGCCAATCGCGGCGGCGATCACCGGCCGCGCTCGCTCCATCGCCTCCAGCGCGACCATTCCGAAGCCCTCGCCGAGCGACGGGACGACGCTGATCGCGGTCCGCTCGATCGCCGTCTGGATCGGGTTCACCTGGCCGAGGAAGCACACCGAGTCCTCGATCCCGAGCTCGCGTGCATAGGCGCGCAAGGCCGGCTCGAGCGGGCCGCGGCCGGCGATCTCGAGCTCGAGCTCCGGGATCTCGGCCCGCGCGTCGCGAAAGGCCCGCAAGAGCACGAGGTGCCCCTTGATCGGAATCAGCCGGCCCACGCAGAGCAGGCGCGGCACGTCGCCGTCGTAGGGGCGCGCGTCCGGCTGCGGGCAGATCCCGTAGTGGACGATCTCGAACGTCTCCTCCGCGAAGCCTTCGGTTTCCTTCAGGTAGCGCGCGAGGCCGCGCGAGATCGCGATGTGGCGGTGCGAGAGGGCGGCGATCGAGCGATCGGCGAGCGCGAAGCCGCGGCCCTCGCGGAACTCGTTGAAGCCGTGCTTCGTGCTCACGCGTACCGGCACGCGCATCGCCGTGCCGGCGAGCTGGCCGTAGACGTCGCCGTGGACGAGGTGCGTGTGCAGGATCGTCGGCCGCCGCCGGGCGAGGTAGGCACAGAGGCGGAGGAACGCTGCAAGGTCGACGTCGGCTCCGAGCGGGATAGCGTCGAGCGTGACGCCTTGCGAGACGAGCTTGCGCGCGAAATCCCAGGCGCCCGGCTCGTGCTCGTGCAGCATCAGGAAGCGCACGTCCCAACCGCGCTGCACCAGCGAGGGCAGCAGCGAGAGGAGGTGCGCCTCCGAGCCGGAGATGCCGGCGACCTTGGCGAGATGGAGGACGCGGACGTTGTTCATCGTCCGACGACCCCGAGGACGCCGGCCGCCCACGAGTCGACGGAGTGGCGCGCAATGGCGCGCTCGCGCAGGGTTCGGCCGATCTTCGCGCGCTCCTCCGCGGTGAGCGCCGCGAGTTCTCGCAGCCGGGCGGCGAGGTCGTCCGGCGACTCGCGCTCGAAACGGAGCTGCGGCTCGATCCCGGCGAACAGATCGTCGAAGGACGGGTTCGACGCGAGCACCGGCAGGCAGCTTCCGCAGGCCTCATAGACGGCCTTGTCCGGCGCCCCGGCGCGCATGTTGTTGACGAGGACGTCGGCGTTCGCGTGGACGTCGCCGATCCGGTCGCGCGGGACGGGCTCGTGGATCGCGGCGCGAGCGTCCAGTCCGAGCTCGCCGATCAGCCGCTCGAGCTCGGCTCGGTGCGCGCGCTCCTCGTCGCTGCCGGAGGTGCCGTAGACGTCGAGCCTCGCCTCTGGCACCGCGCGGACGGCGCGCAGGATCGTCTCGATCCCCTTCGCGGGCGAGGTGCGGCCGAGGACGATTGCGCGCAGCTCGTCGCCGCCGGGATGCTGGGCGCAGTCGAGCCCGGCGAAGTCGATCCCGTGCCCGAGCGGGACGAGCTTCGACGTCTCGAGCGGGAACGAGCGGCGGTCGACGCTGAGCACGTTCGTCGACGCGGCCGTCGCCGCGCGGAGCAGCGGGCTCGCGCGCCAGTGTGCGAACCAGAGCAGGACCGGCACGCGAAGCGGCCGGGCGAGCGGGGCCGCCAGCACCGCGTAGATCGGGCACATGTGGGCGAGCACCGCGTCGGCTCCGCGCAGCTCCGACGCGAGCGCGCGGGCGAAGCGGAGTCCGCGCGTCGCCTTGCTCCCGCCGCCGAAGGTCTTGACGCGGCAGTTCGACGGGAGCGTGCCCGGGACGGCGTCGAGCGAGAGCACGACGAGCTCGTCGACCTGCGCCGCGAGCGCGCGTAGCTTGGCCACGGTCGCGCCGAGCACGGGGTCGGCCGGGTCGACCTGCTGGGTGACGAAGATCAGCGCCACTAAAACACGTCGAAGTCGCCGAGCTGGAACTGCCACGGGCCGTCGAGGCTGCCCTCGGGCCGCAGCTTCTTGCCGAGCACGCGAATCGGCTTCGGAGTCGGGAGGAACCCGGCGGCGAGAAACGCGCCGCGCTGCTGGCGCGGGACGAGCGCGATGGTCGGCCTCGCCGAGCCGGTCGAGCGCAGGAGCTGCGCCACCTCGCCGAGGGCGTGGCAGACGACCGCGACCCGTCCGCGGCTCGGCCGCCACGCGATCAGCCCCTCGAGTCTCTCGCCGTCGAACGCGCCGAGAACCCGATACGCGCGCGGCGAGCGCAGGTAACGCCACTCGAGAAAATCGGCGTCGGCGAGCTGGCCGTTCGCCTGAGGGACAGTCCCTGGGACGTGTCTCGAATAGACGTGTCCTAGGGCCTGTCCCTCGGTCAGCGCTTCGATTCGAAGCGCGCCGCGTCGGCTTCGAACTGCGGGCGGGCGGACCCAGATCCGGCCGCGCCAGAGCTCGTGCCAGCCGAGCCGCTCGAGGAAGATCGGGCGGGAGGCGTCGTTCGGGAAGGTGATGCCGAGCTCGCACCCCCGCGCCGCCGCCTCCTTCTCGTTGGCACGCTCGAGCCGGCCGAAGATCCCCTTGCCTCGCGCGGCGGGGTCGGTCGCCACCTGGAGCGGCATCGCCACGAGCTGGTCGCGGCCGGCGACCCTGCAGCGGAGGTAGCTCAGCGACGCGAGTCCGACCGCGCGCTCGCCGTCCCGCTCGACGGTCAGGAGCCCGGGTCCGGCCGGGCTCTCGTCGAACCACCATTCCAGCTCTCGCCGGTCAGGGCGCTCTCCCCAGACCCGCTCGAGCAGGTCGAGCACCGACTCGCGCGTCTCCCGCTCCGGCACCGGCAAAGCCGGCGCCTCCGCTTCCGGCGGCTCCGTCGAGCCTACGCCGCTCACTTGGAACCAAGGTTCACTTGGAAGACGTGCCGAGCGCCGCATTCAGCGCCCGCCGCGCGTGCGTCCCTGCGACGGTGTCCTTCAGCGAGATCAGGTCGCAGGCGCCCGCCAGCACAAGCTCGAAGGTGCGCGGCGGGTACGGCTCGACGTTGTAACGCCGCAGCCGGAAGCGATCGCTCGCCGGCCCATTCGCACCGGAGACGGACGTGAAGCCGAGGTCGTAGCCCGCCTGGCGGAGCAGGCTCAGATGGACGGGCCGGTAGTGCGCTTCGGAGCCCTTGACGTACGCGAAGGCGCGCACGGGACGGCCGAGCGCCTCCTCGAGCCGCAGCTTCGAGATCGCGATCTCGCGCGCCGACTCGTCGATCTCCAGCTCGGCAAGCGGCCGGTGCGAGATCCCGTGCGACTCGATCCGAACGCCGGCCTGCTCGAGCTCGCGCAGCTCGCCCCAGTCGAGCGTCCGGTTGAGGATCCCGCGCTGGACGAGGTGCTCGTCGTGCGGCAACGGGCGCCGGTCACCGACGTACCCGAGCGGTGCGAAGAGCACCGCGGGGTAGCCGTGCTTCTGCAGAGCAGGGAGCGCGTTCTCGAGGTTGTCGCGGTAGCCGTCGTCGAAGGTGATGAGGACGGCTTTCGGAGGCAGCGGAGCTCCTACCACGTAGTGCGCCAGCACCGCCTCCAGCCCGACGACCGTGTAGCCGAGCTCGGCGAGGAGCGCCATCTGCTCCGCGAACCGACCGGTCGGGACGGTGACCGGGTTCTCGAGCTGGTCGTTGATCTTGTGGTACATGAGCACGCGGAGCGTTCTGTCTGCGTTGCCATTCGCAGGCGCGAGCGTGGTCGTCGTCTCGCCGATCGTGCGGTAGACGGCGTTCTTCAGCAGCTGCTTGGCGCGCTCGGCTCTCACGCGGGAAGTCTAGTGACGCGCTCGACGAGGTCTCGGAGCCGTTGCGCGAACTCCTGAGGCGTCGCGATCCAAGCCGTCGAGCTTTCGTGAGCCTCCTGGCCGAGCCGCTCGGCGAGCGTGGGGTCGCCGAGAACTCGCGCAAGCGCGTCGGCGAGGGCCGCCACATCGCCGGGCTCGACGAGAAGGCCGTTCTCGCCATCGTGGACGAGGTCGGGGATCCCGCCGACATCGCTGCCGACGACGCCCCGGCCGCGGCAGAACGCCTCGACGAGGACGCGACCCATGCCCTCCGAGCGCGAAGGCAGGACGAGCAGCGTTGCCTCGTCGAGGGCAGCGGCGACCTCGGCCGTCGAAAGCGACCGGCTCCACGTGATTCCCTCGCCGACGGGCGCCGCCAATGAGCCCGAGCCGACGACATGGAGCCGCGCTTCCGGGACGCGCTCCCGCACGGCCGGCCAGGCTGAGGCCAGCACGTCGATCGCCTTATAGCGCTCCAGCACGCCGACGAAGAGCGCCGTTGGCGTCTCGGGTAGCGGCGCGGTCGGGCCGAGGAACGGCTCGAGGTCCATGTAGGCCGGGAACTCCGCGTTGGGCTCGCGGCCGGCCACGCGGACGAGCCCACTCGTGTAGCCCGAAATCGTGCGGATGCCGTCGGCGCGGCGGAGACCGATCCGCGCGAGCGCGTCTGCTAGCGGGTCGAGTAGGCGGCGCGCTCGCGAGCCGTAGAGCCGCGTCGGCGTGGCCCAGTCGCCGTGGACATCCGCGATCACCTTCGTCGGCACCCGCGCCAGCGTTCGCGCAAGCAGGACGAGCGCGGTTTCCTGCAACCCCTGCGCGAGCACCGCGTCCGGGCGGAACCGCCGCAGCTCGCGCCCAACCCGTAACGGCAGCGCGAGATAGAACGCGAGCCCGTCGATCCGCCGGATCGGAAAGGGCGGCGCCAGCGCAAAGCGGTCGTCTGTCGAGCGACCGGTTCCCATCTGACGCCAGTCGAGCTCGGCGGACAGTGCGGCGAAGCGGCGCTCCAGCGTCTCGTCGAGCGGGAACGTGAAGCGCGTCCTGCCGACGACGAGCAGCTTCATCGAGAGACGTGCTCGACGAGCGCGGCCACGTTCTCCGCATACTCGGCCGCCGTGTAGCGCCAGGGCTGCGAGTCCTCGAGCGCCTGCGCGCCATACCGCTCCGCGCGGTCGCGATCCGAGAGCAGCCGGACGAGAGCGTCGGCGATCCCCTCGATGTCGCCCGGATCGACGAGGAAGCCGTTGCTCCCGTCCTGCACCGCGTCGGGAATCCCACCGACGCGACCGCCGATCACCGCGCGTCCGCGGCAAAGCGTCTCGAGGATCACGCGCGGGGTTCCCTCCGAACGCGACGGCAGGAGGAGGCACCACGTTTCGTCGAGGGCGGCCACGACCTCGGGCGTCGCCAGCGCCGGATGCCACACCGTCTGCTCGGGGAGGTCGGCGACGAGCCGCTCGACCTCTGCGCGCATCGGACCCTCGCCGACGAGGACGAGCCGAGCCCCCGGCACGTGGGGGGCGGCGAGCCGCCAGGCCGCGACGATCCCGTCCACGTTCTTGTAGCGCTGGAGGACGCCGACGAAGAGCGTCGTCGGCGTATCAGGGAGCGGCACGGGACGTGGGTCCGCAAACGCGGAGAGGTCGGTGTAGGTCGTGAACGTGGCCGCGGGCTCGACGCCGTGTCGCCGCGCGAGCTCGGTCGTGAACGGCGAGAGCGTCCGCACGGCATCGGCGCGGCGGAGCGACCAGGCCGCCACGCGATCGAGCACCGGCGCGAGGGGCCGGCGCAGGCGCGAGCCGTAGAGGCGGGCGAAGCTCGCCCAGTCGCCGTGTAGCTCGACGACGACGGGGACTCGCCGTCTCGCGAGCGCCCGGCCGGCGTAGGAGGCCGCGGCCTCGAAGGGGCTCTGCGCGAGCACAGCCACCGGCCGGAGCTCGCGCAGCTCGCGGGCGATCCGGAACGGCAGCCGGGCATAGAAGGCGACGCCGTCGAGCGCGCGCGAGGGCAGCGGTCGATGCAGCCGGAACTCTGGGCGGTCGACCCGGTTCCCAAGCGTGCCCGTCGCGAGCACACGTAGCTCGAGCCGCTCGCCGAGCGCGTCGAACTTGCGGGCGAGGCCCTCGGAGAGGGGGAAGCGATAGCGCGTCCGTCCGACCATCAGCACCCGCGGCCTCACCGGCCTGCCGCCCGCGCGAGGATCTGCTCGAGCTCGCCGTAGATCCGCTCGGGGCGCAGGTGCGCGACCGAGCCTGGCGCCGCGACGCGCAGCCGTTCGCGCAGCGCCTCGTCCCCGAGATAGCGACGCAGTGCATCCGCGAACGCCGCCGGCTGCCCCGGGGGGACGAGCAGTCCGTTCTCGCCGTCGCGGACGATCTCGGTCACGCCGCCGACCGCGGTGCCGAGCACCGGAGTGCCAACGGCGAGCGCTTCGACCACCGTGTGCGGGAAGTTCTCCCACGCCGAGGTGAGAACGGACGCGTCGGCCGCGTGAAAGAGCTCGAGCACCTCGGTGCGGCTGCGGGCGCCGAGGAAGCGAACCCGTCCGTCGAGTCCGAGTGCGGCGGCGTGCCCCTCGAGCCGCGCCAGTTCGGGGCCGTCGCCGACCAGCGCGAGCGACGGCCCGTCGACCTGGGCGAGCGCGTCGAGGAGCACGTCGAGCGACTTCTGGGCGTTGATCCGGCCGGCGAACGCGAGCAGCGGCGCTGATCCATCGATTCCGGGCAGCCCGAGCTCGGCGCGAACCTCCTCGGGCGGGCGCAGCTCCGGGAGCGGCGGCATCGCGTTCGGGAGCACGGTCACCTCGTCGGGTGCGAGCCCCCAGCCGAGCGAAAGCTCGCGCAGGAATGCGCTTGGGCAGACGACGTGAGACGCGCGGCGCAGCGCGAGATCCCGCGCCAGTCGGAGCGCGGTGATGCGCAGACCGCGAGCCTCCTGGAACGCGACCAGCGAGCCGGAGAAGATGCGCTGGCGCTTGGCGCGTTCGTAGGCGGCGTCGGCGACAAGCTTCAGCACGAGCGGCCGTCGCGCCAGGGTGCTCCCGATCCCGGCGCGGGAGATCATGCTCGTCGCATAGACGACGTCGGCCCGGCGCGCCCGGCACGCGATCAGAGCGGCGACTCGCGCGTGCCGAAGTCCGACGGGAGTGGATCGGAGGACGGCATGAATCGAAAAGTCCGCGGCCGGTGGCGTCTCGGCCGCGGTCGTCACGACCTCCACACCGTGCCCGCGCGCCCGCAGGAAGGCCGCAAGCTCGGGCGCGTGGCTCGCCGGGCCGCCCACGTCCGGCGGCCAGATCCCGCTGACGATGAGGACGTTCACCGAGTCGAAGCTACCTGCGTCAGCAGCTCTTCGAGCCTGCCGTAGACCCGCTCGGGCCGCAGGTGTTCCACCGAGGGTGCGGCTCCGTCGCGGAGGCGCTCCTGCAGATCCGGGTCGCCGAGGAGCCGCCGCAGCGTCGAGGCCAGCGCGCCCGGATCGCCGGGCGGCACGAGCAGCCCGTTCTCGCCGTCGCGCACGATCTCGGGCACGCCGC
>JACCRW010000329.1 GCA_013813345.1 Actinomycetota bacterium | reverse complement strand
GCTCTTCCACCGCGAGATCTACGACGAGCTGCTCGAGCGCATCCGCCTCCGCGCCGGTGCCGTAGTGCTCGGAAACCCGATGGACGACGCAACCCAGATGGGCCCGATCGCGAACAATCCCCAGCTCACCCGGGTCGAGGAGATGGTCGACGCCGCGCGCTCCGGCGGCGCCCGCATCGTCGCCGGCGGTACCCGCGCCGTCGTGGAGCAGTTTCCGCAGGGCCTCTGGTACGACCCGACGATCCTCGACGGGGTCGGCAACGAGGCGCAGATAGCCCAGGACGAGGTCTTCGGGCCGGTGCTGACGGTGCTCCCGTTCGAGACGGAGGAGGAGGCGATCGCAATCGCCAACGAAACGCGCTTCGGCCTCGCCTCGGGTGTCTGGACACGCGATCTCAAGCGCGCGCACCGCGTCGCCCGGGCGCTGAAGGCCGGCACGGTCTGGCTCAACACCTATCGCGCGATCACGTTCAACTCGCCGTTCGGCGGGGTCAAGGAGAGCGGCTTCGGCCGCGTCAACGGCGCCGAGGCGATCGAGGGCTATCTCCAGACGAAGAGCGTCTGGTGCGAGCTCTCGGACGATGTCTCCGATCCCTTCGTGATGAAGCTGTGATTCGAGCTCGCGACGGCGAAGCGGCTCAGGTGCGCGACGCGTCTTCCAGGCGGACGATCCGCTGGAGCTTCAGCAGGAGCTGCGCCTAGGCCTCGAGGACTTCGATGTCCGAGGGCTGCCGCGGTGGGCGAGCGAGTCGTTCAGAGCATGGAACAGCTTGGAGTCGAGCACCTCCGCCGTCGGAATCTGGGCGAGGAGGTGCAGGACGCCATGGTCCTTTTACACGGCGGGGTACGAGCCGAAGACGACGAGCCGTCGCGTCATCCCACGAGCCTCGGCGAGCGCGGCGTGCACCTCGTCGTCGAGCGGATGCCCGGCGAGGACGGCGTCGAAGCGGTAGCGCCACGCCGACCGGGGGATCGGACGGGAGACGAGCTGGAGCAGGTCGATTTCGTGCCGCGCGAACGGCTCGAGCGCGCGATGCAGGGCGCCCGGCCGATGATCGGTCACGAACGAGAACGCAGTCCGGAACGGCAGCGCGCTCCGGTCGACGCGCGTCCACGTCGCGATCGAGATGAAGCGCGTATACGCCTCCGGATGGTCGCCGACGTCGGCCTCGAGAACGCTGAGCCCGTACAGCTCAGCCGCCTTCTCGCTAGCGATCGCCGCCTCGCCTTCGACTCCGCTCTCGGCGACGTGCTTCGCCGCGTCCGCCGTCGTCGGCATCGCGATCACGGTCGCGCTCGGAAGGCGCGCGAGCAACTCCCGGCACTGATCGAGCGCTACCGGGTGCGAGTAGACGACCCGCACCGCGGCAGCCGCAAGCTCCGTTGCCGCGAGCAGGAAGTGCCGGATCGGGAGCACCGCCTGGCCCACGATCGAGAGCGGCGAATCCCAGAGCAGATCGTGGGTCTCGTTCACAGGCCCGGCGAGAGAGCTCTCGATCGGGAGCACCCCGTACTCGACCTCCCGCGCCGCAACCGCGTCGGCGACCGCTCGGAAGGACGGCAACGGCAGCGTCTCCTCGCCCGGGAAGAGCGCGGCGCAGGCGACTGCGCTGTGCGCGCCCTCGCGCCCCGGGTAGGCGATCACAGCAGGGCCATCGCCTCGGAGCGTAGGGCATCGGCGAGCGACGCCTCCTCTTCGCGGCGAAGCGGAGGCTCGACATCGGCACGTGGCCGGGCGCGACCCGCCGCCTGGAGGGCGCGGCGATAGGCGGCGACGACCGTCGCTCCGCTCGCCATCACTTCGCCCGTCGAGCGCATCTCGATCCCTCGGTCGGCGGCGCCCGCGAAGCGCTCGGACGGGAAGATCGCTTCCTTGGCCCAGGCTCGCTCGGGCAGGGCTCGTTCGGGAAGCCCGAGCTCGTCGAGCGACGCCCCGAGCAGGAGCCGGCAGGCGTGGTCGACGAGCGGCACGCCGGTCGCCTTCGAGATAAACGGCACCGTTCGGGAGGCGCGCGGGTTCGCCTCGAGCACATAGAGCCTGCTCTCGTGCAGCGCGAGCTGGACGTTGAGGAGGCCGCGCGCGCCGAGGCCGACGGCGAGCCGGCTCGCGAGCGCGCGGATCTCCGCCTCGAGCGCGGGCGAGACCGAGGGGGCGGGAACGACGCACGCCGAGTCGCCGGAGTGGACGCCGGCCCGCTCGACATGCTCGAGGATCGCCGCCACCCAGCCGTCATTTCCGTCGCAGAGGATGTCGACGTCGAGCTCAAGCGCGCCCTCGAGGAAGCGATCGACGAGCGCGGGCCCGGCGAGCTCGAGCTCCTCGGGGCCGCGTGCGACCCGCATCCCGGTTCCGCCGATCACGTACGACGGGCGCACGAGCACCGGATAGCCGAGCTCCGCCGCGAACGCGCGCGCCTCGGCCGTCGTCGTCGCGATCGTCCATTCGGGCGCGCGCAGGCCAAGCTCGCCGAGCAGCGCCGCGAATCGTCCTCGGTTCTCTGCCGCTTCGATCGCCGGCAGCGGGTCGCCGAGCAGCGGCACGCCCTCCGCCGCGAACGCCGCCGCCAGTCCGAGTGGGGTCTGCCCCCCTAGGGAGACGACGACTCCGAGTGGACGCTCGAGCTCGACGACGTCGAGCACCCGCTCGAGCGTCACCGGCTCGAGGTAGAGGCGTTCGCAGGTGTCGTAGTCGGTGGAGACCGTCTCCGGATTCGAGTTGACGAGCACGACCTCATGGCCGAGCCGCCGGAAGGCCTGCGCGGCCCGCACACAGCAGTAGTCGAACTCGATCCCCTGGCCGATGCGGTTCGTGCCCGAGCCGAGAACGACGATCGCCCCGGCTCCTGTCGTGTCCCCGTCGCCCGCCTCGTACGAGAAGTAGTAGTACGGCGTCCGAGCCTCGAACTCGCCCGCGCACGAGTCCACGGCGAGCCGTCCGGGCCGTCCCCTGCGGCCGCGTACCTCGCGCTCGCCGATTCCGAGCAGGCGCGCGATCCGCGCGTCGGGGAGGCCGAAGCGCTTGGCCGCAGCGACGTCGCCGCTTGCCGCGAGCTCATCCTCGGCGCGGCGAATCGACTCGAGCTCGGCATCGAAGTACGGGTGCAGTCCCGGGATCACGGGCAGCGCGTCTCCAGCCTCGATCCCCTCGAGCGCCTTCAGGAGCGCCTCCGGGAAAGTCCGCCCGAGCCCGAGGGCCTCGCCGACAGCCCGCATCTCCGTCCCCAGCTTCGCGTCCGCGCCGGGGAAGCGGCCGAAGTCAAAGCGCGGCGCCTTGACCGCGACGTAGTCGAGTGCCGGCTCGAACGCGGCGCTCGAGGCGCCCGTGATGTCGTTCGGGAGCTCGTCGAGGGTGTAGCCGACCGCGAGCAGGGCGGCGAGCTTCGCGATCGGGAAGCCGGTCGCCTTCGAGGCGAGCGCCGAGGAGCGCGAGACGCGCGGGTTCATCTCGATCAGCGCCAGCTCGCGCGTCTCCGGTTCGTAGGCGAACTGAACGTTGGCCCCCCCGGTCGCGACGCCGACCGCGCGGATGCACCTGAACGCGGCGTCGCGGAGGCGCTGGAGCTCGCCGTCGGACAGCGTCTGCTGCGGCGCGACCGTCCACGAGTCGCCGGTGTGGACGCCGACCGGGTCGAGGTTCTCGATCGAGCAGACGACGACGCAGTTGCCGGCCGTGTCCGCCATCAGCTCGAGCTCGAACTCCTGCCAGCCTTCGAGCGAGGGCTCGACGAGCACCTGGGAGATCGGACTGGAACGCAATCCGAGCTCCACCTGGCGGTGCAGCTCGGATTGCGTTCTAGCAATTCCACCCCCACCGCCGCCCAATGTGAACGAAGGCCGGACGACGGCCGGAAGGTCTATCTCGTCGAGCTGGTCGAGCGAGGTGACGATCACACTCGCCGGAACCGGCAGACCGGCCGCCTGCATCGTCTCGCGAAAGAGCTGTCGATCCTCCGCGCGGCGGATCGCCTCGAGGTCGGCGCCGATCAGCTCCACGCCGTACTCGGCGAGCACGCCGGCCTCCGAGAGCTCGACCGCGAGGTTCAGAGCGGTCTGACCGCCGAGCGTCGGCAGGAGCGCATCCGGCCGTTCCCGCTCGACGATCGCAGCCACCGTCGGCAGGTCGAGCGGCTCGAGGTAGGTCGCGTCGGCCCACTCGGGGTCGGTCATGATCGTCGCCGGGTTCGAGTTGACGAGGACGACGCGGTAGCCCTCCGCGCGCAGGACCCGGCACGCCTGCACGCCGGCGTAGTCGAACTCGCAACCCTGGCCGATCCGGATCGGCCCGGAGCCGACGATCAGGATGCTGCGTAGGTCCGTGCGCTTCGGCATGCCGCGGCGATCTCGTCGAAGAAGGGCAGGGCGTCGTGCGGGCCGGGCGCTGCCTCGGGATGGAACTGAAGCGTCGTGAAGTCGTCGCCGGAGAGGCCCTCGACCGTGCCGTCGTTCAGCGAGACGTGGCTGACCTCGGCCGCGTCGCCGGGCGCGACCGCGAACCCGTGGTTCTGGACGGTCACTAGGACGCGGCTCGAGCCCGTAACTCGAACCGGGTGGTTCGCCCCGCGGTGACCGAAGGGAAGCTTGAAGGTCTCGAGCCCCAGCGCGAGCCCGACGAGCTGGTGCCCGAGGCAGATCCCGAAGAGCGGCACGCGTCCGAGCAGCTCGCGCACCGTCTCGATCGGCCCGTCGAGCTGCGCCGGGTCGCCCGGGCCGTTGCCGACGAGCACGGCGGCGGGGTCGAGCTCGAGCACCTGCTCGGCCTCCCAGGCGCCGGGAACGACGACCGCCTCGACACCCGACTCGGCGAGTCGTCCGACGATCGAGCGCTTGCAGCCGTAGTCGAGGACGACGACGCGCGGGCCGGCGCCGACGCTGAACGGCTCCCGGACGCACGCCTCGAGGGCGGGTGACGGCGAGGCGAGCTCCGGCTCGGCCTGCATGCGCGGCCAGTCCAGGTGCGGCTGCGCGAGCGCTCGTTCGTGCAGCTCGGCCGGCGTGGCGATGCCGAGCGCACAGCGCATCGCGCCGTCCTCGCGCAGCCGCCGCACGAGCGCGCGCGTATCGACCTCCTCGAGCGCCACGACCCCGCGCGCTGCGAGCCAGGCTGACCACTCCAGCCGTGCCCGGCGCATCACGACTCCCTCGGTCCAGACTCGCCCGGATTCGAGGAGCGACTCGTCGACACCGTAGTTGCCGACGAGGGGATAGGCGAAGGCGAGCACCTGGCGCGCGTAACTCGGGTCGGTGACCGCCTGCTCGTAGCCGGCGGGCGCGGTCGTGAAGCACGCCTCGCCCGCGACGACTCCGGGCGTGCCGACCGAGCGGCCCGGGAAGACGGTGCCGTCTTCGAGGACGAGGAAGGCCGCTTGCATCTCTGGCATAATACACAGTTCTTATGCATACTACGCAACGATGTCGATTGCTACCGCCATCCTCGGCGCCTCGGGCTACTCCGGCCAGGAGACGCTCGACCGCGTTCTCTCCCACCCCGACCTCGAGCTCGTCGCGCTCGGATCGGACTCGCTTGCCGGGAAGCCGGCCGCCGTTCTCGACCCACGGCTCAACCGCTCAGTTCCGGACTTCGTCCCGAACGCGGAGGCTCTCGCGGCGGGTGCGGAGCTCGTCTTCTCCTGCCTCGACCATGAGCGCTCGGCGGCACTCCGGGCGCCACCCAACACGGTCGTCGTCGACCTCTCGGGCGCGCACCGGCTCAGGACGCTGGCGCTCTACCCCACCTGGTACGGCTTCGAGCATCCTGCTCCCGCCGACCTCGCCGCTTGGAGCTATGCGCTGCCGGAGCTCTTCCCACCGTCCGGCCCGCTGATCGCGAATCCCGGTTGCTATGCAACGGCTGTCCTCCTCGCGCTGGCGCCGCTGACCGAGCTGGTCGAGCACGAGGGCGTGATCGTGGATGCGAAGTCTGGCGTCTCCGGCGCCGGCAGATCCCTGACGGCAAGCTCGCATGCCGGCCACGTGCTCGAGAACGTCTCCCCCTACAAGGTCGGCTCGCACCAGCACGCGCCGGAGCTCGAGCAGGCGCTCGGCTACCCCGTCTGCCTCGTCCCCCATCTCCTGCCCGTGCGCCGCGGCCTGATCGCGACCTGCTACGTCCGGCCGCGCGGCGACCTCCGAGAAGCCCTCGAAGCGGCGTACGCCACCTCGCCTGTCGTGACCGTGCTTCCGCAATCGATCGCGCCGGAGCTCTCCCGCGTCCAGGGCACGGACGGCGCCGAGCTCGGCGTCTTCACCGACCGCGCGACGGGGCTGGGGATCGTCGTCTGCGCGCTCGACAACCTCGGCAAGGGCGCCGCCGGCCAGGCGGTTCAGAACGCGAACCTCGCCCTCGGGCTCGAGGAAACCGCCGGCCTGCGGCTCTCGGGCGTGCTCGTATGAGCGTCGCTCGCCTTCGGCTCACTCCCGTGGTGGAAACCATGTTTCCCCCACGAGCCCCCTTCTTCTGCTTTGTGGGGGAACTTCCAAGTTCCCCCACACCCCCTAAAGCTCATGGGCCACGGGGTGGCCCATGAGCGTCACCGCGCCGAAGGGGTTCCTGGCCTCGGGAATCCATGCGGGAATCCGCCGGAACGCCAAGGACCTCGCGCTCGTCCGCTCGGAAACGCCTGCGGTCGGCACAGCCATGTTCACGGTCAACCAGGTCCAGGCGGCGCCGGTCGTCGTCTCGAAGGCCCACCTCGAGAGCGCGCAGCCGCAGGCGATTGCGGTCAACTCCGGGGTCGCGAACGCGGCCACGGGGATGCGCGGGGAGCTCGACGCGCTCGCGACGGCGGCCGAGGCCGGGCGGCTCCTCGACCTCCACGCGGAAGAGGTGCTCGTCCTCTCGACCGGCGTGATCGGCACCCTTCTCCCGCTCGACAAGGTGCTTGCCGGACTTCGCTCGGCGGCGACCGCCCTCTCCGCCGACGGTGGCCCCGACGCGGCCGAGGCGATCCTGACAACCGACACGAAGACGAAGCAGGCCGCAGTCTCGATGGACGGCTTCACGGTCGGCGGGATGGCGAAGGGCTCCGGAATGATCCACCCCCAGCTCGCGACGATGCTCGCCGTGCTCACGACCGACTACCCGCTCGAGCCGGACGAGGCGCTCGAGCTCCTCCGCCCAGCCGTGGATGTGAGCTTCAACTCGATCACCGTCGACGGCGAGTGCTCGACGAACGACGCCGTCTGCCTGCTCGCGAACGGCGCCAGCGGGATCGAGCGGACGCCCGCGACCGACCTCGCGTTCTCTCTCGCGCTCGCGCAGGTCTGCCGCGATCTCTCGGAGCAGATCGTCGCTGACGGCGAGGGCGCGACCGTGTTGGCGCAGATCGAGGTCTCGGGCGCCATCGACGACCGCGAGGCGCGCGCGATCGCCGCCCGGATCGCAACCTCTCCGCTCGTCAAGACCGCGCTCTTCGGCCACGACGCGAACTGGGGGCGCGTCCTCTCGGCCGCGGGCTCGGCCCCCTACAACGGCGGGTTTGCGTCCGTCGATTCCAACCGCGTCTCGCTCTCGTACAACGGCACTCGGGTGCTGGAGCACGGCTCGCCGCTCGGCGCCGAGCCGGACGTCTCAAACGGCGTCTGCCGGATCGAGCTCGATCTCGGGCTCGGCGGCGGCAGCGCGAGCTATCTCACCAGCGACCTTTCCTACGACTACGTGCGGATCAACGCGGACTACCGGACATGAGCACGGTCGTCGTCAAGCTGGGAGGCGCCGTCGCGGGCGATTCCGCCGAGACGATCCTCGCTCTGGCGCAGCGCCACCGCGTCTGCGTCGTCCACGGCGCCGGCCCCCAGATCTCGGCGGAGATGTCGCGGCTCGGGCTTCCGGTCGAGTTCGTCAACGGCCGCCGGGTTACGACTCTCGCAGGGCTCGAGGTCGTGCGCCGCTCGCTAGCCGACGTGAACGCCGTTCTCTGCGCGACGCTGGGCGAGCTGGCAGTCCCGCTCTTCGGCGACGAGATCGGGCTCCAGGCGACGCCCGTGCCGGAGCTCGGGCTCGTCGGCGAGGCGCTCCCGAGCCTGCCCCCCGCCGTGGCTCAGGCGCTCGCTGCCGGAAAGTTCCCCGTCGTCGCCCCGCTCGCGGTCGGCCCGCTGAACGTGAACGCCGACGACGCGGCCGCGGCGCTCGCGCTCGGGCTCGGCGCCGAGCGGCTCCACTTCCTCACCGACGTCCCCGGGCTCCTGCTCGGGGGCGCGGTTGCGACCTCGATCGACGCTGCGGAGGCCGAGCGCCTGCTCGAAGCGGGCGACCTCGCCGGCGGAATCGTCCCGAAGCTCCAGGCTGCGATCGGAGCGGCCCGCGGCGGGGTCGAGGCCGAGATCGGGCGGACGGCGGTGCTTGGGTGAGCGTGGCGGCGACGGTTCCGGCCCTGCTCCCGACCTACGCGCGCACGGACGTGACCTTCGTCTCGGGCGAGGGCTGCTGGCTCACGGACACCGGCGGCAAGCGCTATCTCGACCTGCTCGGCGGAATCGCGGTCGTCTCGCTCGGCCACTGCCACCCGGCGCCGCTCGCCGCCGCGCACGCGCAGCTCGACGACCTCTGGCACACGTCGAACCTCTATGGGACGGAGCCGATGATCCGGTTCGCCACGCTCCTCTCGGAGCGGTTCGGAGGCGGCGCGCGGGCCTTCTTCTGCAACTCCGGCGCCGAGGCAGTCGAGGCGGCGCTGAAATGGGCGCGCAAGGCGACGGGAAGGCCGGAGCTCGTCGCGCTCGAGAACTCGTTCCACGGCCGGACGCACGGCGCGCTCGCAGTCACCGGCCAACCGGCGAAGCGAGCTCCATTCGAGCCGCTCAAACCGCTCGCGCGGTTCGCGACTCTGAACGACGTCGCCTCGCTCGAGGCGCTCGTCGGCCCGCAGACCGCGGCGATCCTGATCGAGCCGGTGCAGGGCGAGGGCGGAATCCACCCGGCCGACGCGGCTTTCCTCGCCGCGGCGCGCGCGCTCGCCGACGAGCACGAAGCGCTTCTGGTCTTCGACGAGGTGCAGTGCGGGCTCGGCCGCACCGGAACGTTCTTCGCCTGGGAGCAGAGCGCCGTCCGACCGGACGCCGTCGTCCTCGCCAAGGGGCTCGCGAACGGACTGCCGATCGGGGTGCTCCTCGTCTCCGACGGCGCACCGGACGGGTTCGTGGCCGGCGATCACGGCAGCACGTTCGGCGGCAACCCGGTCGTCTGCGCGGCCGCCTGCGCCGTGGTGGAGGCGATCGACTCCGATCTTCTGGCGCGCGTCACGGCCGGCGGCGCCAGGCTCACCGCCGGCCTAGCCGCGCTGCCCGGCGTGGAGGAGGTGCGCGGCCGGGGGCTCATGCTCGGCGCCGAGCTCGACCGTCCGGCCGGCCCCGTCGTCGCGGCCGCGCTCGAGGCGGGCCTCCTCGTCGGAACGGCCGGAGACAGAGTGCTCCGCCTCGTCCCGCCGCTCACCGTCTCCGCCGAGGAGCTCGACTACGGCCTCTCCATCCTTCACGAGGCTCTCGCATGACCCTGCCCCAGGCGCTCGCCGTCGAGCTCCGCGGCCGTTCGCTTCTCCGCACGACCGATCTAGCAGCCGCCGAGCTCGAAGCGATCCTCGACCTGACGGACGAGCTGAAGGCCCTCCCGCGCTGCGAGCACCGGCCGCTGGAGGGGATGACGTTGGGGCTCCTCTTCCGCAAGCACTCGACCCGCACGCGCGTCTCGCTCGCGGTAGCCGCCGCGCAGCTCGGCGCGACTGCGATCGACCTTCCCGGCGACCAGCTCCAGCTCGCCAGGGGCGAGACGATGGATGACACCGCCCGCGTCCTCTCCGGCTACCTCGACGCGATCGCGGTCCGCACGTTCGCGCACGAGGAGCTGGAGCGGTTCGAGGAGATGGCGACGATACCCGTGCTGAACGCGCTCACCGACGAGGCGCACCCGCTCCAGGCGCTCGCTGATGTCCAGACGATCCGCGAGCGGCTCGGAGGAATCGAGGGGGTCATCGTGGCCTGGGTCGGCGACGGGAACAACGTCTGCGTCTCGCTCGCGGAGGCCTGCGAGCTCCTCGGTGCGAGCTTCGTCTGCGCCTCCCCGGAGGGCTACGAGCCGCCGGGTCTGCCGGTCGTGCGCGACCCGCGAGAGGCGGTTTCCGGCGCGGACGTCGTCGTCACCGACGTCTGGGCGAGCATGGGCCAGGAGGAGGAACGCGCAGAGCGGCTGCAGGCCTTCGCCGGGTACGGCGTCGACACCCGCCTGCTCGCGCTTGCGCATCCCGACGCGATCGTGCTCCACTGCCTCCCCGCCCACCCGGGCGAGGAGATCTCGGCCGATGTCCTCTACGGGCGGCGGAGCGCCGTCTGGGATGCTTCGGAGAACCGGCTGCACACGGCGAAGGCGCTCCTCGCGCTGACGCTGGGTTAGCTGCACGCGGAGAATTCGCAAGCAAGCCTCGGCTCCGAGAGCGGACATCCTGGCAAACGGAGGCTGCGCGCGCCTGCGGCGACTGCGCGAGGGCTCCATCGGCGTCGCGCCAATCAGGCCGCGACCGCGAAGTCGTGCTCACGCGTGGGGACGCCGTAGTCGACTCCCCTGTGCGCGGCATAGGCGTACGGGTGGTGGAAGACGTCGAGTGCGTTGTCGCAGTCGCTGAGCACGAGCTCGAACGAGTCGCCCGTCTTCGCGTCGAGAACGGCGACCCGCACGAGGTTGTTGCGCTCATCCCAGAGCAGCTCGACCTCGAGGCCGTCCGTCTCA
>JACCRW010000153.1 GCA_013813345.1 Actinomycetota bacterium | reverse complement strand
GCCCCGTGCGCGAACGGTGGTCCGGTGACTTCGATCCGCGCGGCCCGGTGGAGCGCGGCCAATTCCACTTCGTCTGGCCGAACCTGACGCTCAACGTGATGCCGGGCCACCCGAATCTCTCGATCGGGCCCATCGTCCCGACCGGCGCCGAGACGACCGCGCGCCACCTCGACTACTTCGTCGGCCCGGATGTCGACGAGGCGTGGCTCGAGGAGATGCTCGCGTTCGACGACCAGGTCGGCGCGGAGGACGTCGTGCTCGTCGAGCGCGTCCAGAAGGGCGTCCGGGCGGGCGGGCTCGAGCACGGGTACCTGCTGCCCGAGTCGGAGCGCTTGGTGGCCCACTTCCAGGGCCTGCTCGTCGACGCACTCTCCGATTAGTCGTTTGCGCGAACGAACCGGCTAGCCGCGTCGAGCAGCTCTCTGGCGTCTTGGCGCACGGTCTCGACGGCGAGAGCTGACGGAACGACTGCGGCATACGAGACGGCGTTTCGCTCGCGACGATCCTCGCCGATCCGCGCGAGAAGCTCGTCGAACACCGGGCCGAGCAAGCCGCCGACCTCGCCGATCAAGACGACGTGTCCGTCATCACCGCCACCGACGTCTCGCCCGCTGGCGGCCAGAACGGCCTTCATTCCTGCAACGCACGCCTGGTAATAGAGGATGAGTGCCCCTTCGGAGCTCATCTCCGTTCGTTCGGCGTCCGCGAACACTCTCTCCGCGGCGTGCAGGAACTGAGCGGCTCTCGCCTGATCGGGAGGAACGGCTCGGGCTTCGGCTCTACTCACGCAAGCACATCGTCCAGCGATCCGATGAGATCCTGCCGCTCGCCGGCCAAGATCTCCCGAACAAAGCCGTTCTTAGCTTCAACGAGCGCTCGGAACTCGGCGGGCCGATATGCCATGAGATCGATGTGCCGACCGGTCGTCCTCTCCACCCTCCGAACACCGGCTCGTAGATTTGGATAGTTGACGTCGCCGACGACGAGGAGGTCGACATCGCTGTCGCCGCGAATCGGACCTGAGACCCACGATCCGTGGAGTGCCGCCGCCGCGACCCCGGGCGTACTCTCGAGCAGTGCCTCGAGCTCGAGGCTCACGCCCGCCGATAGGTCCAGGAGCTGCTGGAGCGGAGAGAACGCCGGTGAGCGCGTGTCCGCTGCGTACCGAAACGGCCTCGCTGTCTCGTCGCGAACCACGATCCCGGCTGCACGTGCGCGCTGAAGCTCGCGCTGGGTCGAGGGACGGGGCGCGCCGACCCGCTCCGCGAGCTCGGTGGCCGACCACGCCTTCGTCGGGTCCGTGAAGAGGAGGAGCAGCATGCGCACCTGCGCCTCCGAGCGAAAGAGGGGCAACAGGGTCGGGACGGACTGTCTCATAACAGATCTCAGTATCTCAGCTATCGACTCATCAAGTGCTCGAGAACCTTTCTGGCCCGGCCGTCTCCGAGTGGTGAACGACCGGCGGCGAGGTGGCGCGGGGCCTTGCCGGATTGCGATCCGCATGGCATAGAGGGCTCGTGCTCCTCGCCCTGATCGCCCAGCGCTCGACTCCGACCAACCTCGCCCTCGCCGCTGCCGCGCCGCGCGGAGTCGAGATCCGCGTGCTCACGCCCGAGCAGGCGCTGGAGGCCGTCCAGCCCGGAGACGCCGTCCTCGGCAGGCTCGACGTGCTCGAGTCGCTCGACGGCGTCGACGACGGCCTCTGGGCGCTCGGCTCGCTCGCTGCTCGCGGGATCCAGACCATGAATCGCGCGAGCGCCCTGCTCGCGGCTCACGACAAGCTGCTCACCGCTCGACTGCTCCTCCGCGCAGGGCTGCCTCACCCGCGCACGCGCTTGCTCACCGCCGGCCGCCCGCTCCCGCCGCTCGACGGACCCGTCGTCGTCAAGCCGCGCTTTGGAAGCTGGGGCCGCGACGTCGTGCGCTGCCGGGACGCGAAGGCGCTCAGCCGGCACCTCCGGGAGCTGGAGCAACGAGTCTGGTTCCGGGCCCACGGCGCGCTCATCCAGGAGCTGATTCCGCCTCGCGGGCACGACCTCAGAGTCGTGGTCGCGGCCGGGACGGTCGTCGGCGCGATCTCGCGCATCGCCGCACCCGGCGAGTGGCGGACCAACGTCGCGCTCGGCGCCACGCGCGCCGCGGTCAACCCGCCCGAGCTCGCCTGCGAGCTCGCGCTTCGGGCCGCCGCGGCCGCGGGAGCGGAGCTGCTCGGCGTCGATCTCCTCCCGGACGGCGCCGGCGGCTACACGGTGCTGGAGCTGAACGGCGCCGTCGAGTTCACGGCGGAGTACGCCCTGGGTCGCGACCCCTTCGCAGCCGCCGCCTGGGAGCTGTCGCGCCGCGCGCTTGGCTGCCCGCAAGGCCCGTCGGGCCGGATGCAACCGGTGTTCCCGCCGCTTCCGGCCGAGGCTGCGCCGCTCGAAGCCTGAGCCGGCGTTCTCCAAACCTTCACACACCGGATACCGGATCGAGACTCGCCCGCCCGAGCCGACGGCGGAAGATGGCTCGATGGCGGCCCGGACCCGAAAGGCGAAGCGAGACGTGCCGCCGATCCCTCGGCTGCTCAACCGCGAGCTCTCGGCGCTCGAGTACAACGACCGCCTCCTCGACCTCGCGGCCGACCCGAGCGTGCCACTGCTCGAGCGCGTGAAGATGTGCCGCTTCTTCTCCTCGAACCTGGACGAGTTCTTCATGGTGCGAGTCGCGGGACTGCTCGGTCAGGCCGCTGCGGGCGTCGACGTGCACTCGGCCGACGGGCTCGCGCCGGAGACCGCGCTCCTCGCGATCCGCGATCGCGTACGGGAGCTGACCGAGCGTCAGGCGCGGATCTGGAAGAAGGAGCTACGACCAGCCCTCGCCGAGGCGGGCATCGTTGTCGCCCGCGTCTCGGAGCTCGTAGCCGACGAGGTGAAGGAGCTCGAGGGTCGGTTCGAGCGCGAGATCTTCGCCGTCCTGACCCCGCTCGGCGTCGGGCCGGGACAGCCGTTCCCGTACATCTCCGGACTCTCGCTCAGCCTTGGCGTCCTCGCCCGCGACCCCGAGTCCGGCGAGGAGCGATTCGCGCGCGTCAAGGTGCCCGAGGGGCTGCCGCGCTTCTTGTCGGTGGGCTCGCGCGGGCGCCTCGTCCCGCTCGAGCAGGTGCTCGGCCACTTCCTGGACTGGCTCTTCCCCGGCATGGAGATCGTCGAGCGCTCGGTCTTCAGGGTTACCCGGGACGCGGACTTCGAGGTCTCCGACGAGGCCGACGACCTATTGGAGGCGGTCGAGCTCGAGCTACATCGCCGCCGCTTCGGCGACATCGTCCGCCTCGAGGTCTCGAGCTCGACCTCGCGCGGGATGCTCGAGCGGCTGCAGCAGGGCCTCGACGTCGAGGACGACCAGGTCTACGAGATCCACGGCCCGCTCGATCTCGCCGATCTCGACGAGCTGACGGGACTTCACCGCCCGGAGCTGAAGTACGAGTCGACACCGGGCACGACTGCGCCCCGGCTCGTGCGGGCCAGGGAGCCGCGCGACCTCTTCCTGGAGATCGGACGGGGCGACTTCCTCGTCCATCAGCCGTACGAGTCGTTCGCCACCAGCTTCGAGGCCTTCGTGCGTGCCGCCGCGCGCGACCCCGACGTGATCGCGATGAAGACTGCCGTCTACCGGACGAGCGGCGACAGTCCGCTCGTCCCCGCGCTGATCGCCTGCGCAGAGGACGGGAAGCAGAGCGTCTGTCTCGTCGAGCTGAAGGCACGCTTCGACGAGCACCGGAACATCGAGTGGTCGCGCGCGCTCGAGCAGGCCGGCGTCCACGTCGTCTACGGCTTCCCCGACCTGAAGGTGCACGCGAAGATGACGCTCGTCGTCCGGCGCGAGGGCAACGCGCTTCGCCGCTACGTCCATGTCGGGACCGGCAACTACCACGCCGAGAC
>JACCRW010000321.1 GCA_013813345.1 Actinomycetota bacterium | reverse complement strand
CGCGTGATCGACACCCACGCGCACCTCGACGGGTGCGACGAGCCCCTGGGCGAGCTGCTCTCGCGCGCCCGCGCCGTGGGGGTTACGCGGGTGGTGACGATCGGGACCGGGATCGAGTCTTCCAGGACGGCGCTCGCGCTCGCCGACGAGCACGATGGCGTCTACGCAGCGGTCGGGATCGACCCGCACCAGGCGGGCGGCGAGGAGGCGGCGCGCGTCGACGAGCTCCGAAAGCTGCTCGCGCACCCGAAAGCCGTCGCCGTGGGGGAAACCGGGCTCGACAACTTCCACGACTTCGCGACCCCGGCGGAGCAGCTATACCTCTTTGAGGCCCAGATCGAGCTGGCAACCGAGACGAACCTCCCGCTCGTGATCCACTCCCGCGACGCCGACGAGGAGACGGCCGCGGCGCTTACCGCTTTCGACGGCACGGTCGTCCTCCACTGCTTCTCCTCGGCCGGCCTGCTACCCACCGCGCTCGAACGCGGCTACTACGTGTCGTTCGCGGGCAACTTCACCTACCCGAAGGCGGTGGAGCTCCGCGAGGCGGCGGCGCAGGTTCCCGCCGAGCGGATCCTCGCCGAGACCGACAGCCCGTACCTCGCGCCGCGACCGCTCCGTGGCCGGCCGAACGAGCCCGCCTACATCACCCACACCGTCGCCGCCCTCGCCGAGGCGCGCGGCGAGGACGCCGCCGAGCTCGCGGCGCAGATCGACGCGAACGCGACCGCCGCCTTCGGGCTCTGAGCCGCCCGTGCCGGTCGTCCCGAAGAAGCAGTTCGGCCAGCACTTCCTCATCGACGAGAACATCCTGGGCGTGATCGGCAGGCTCGCGGATCTCGAGCCTGCCGATGTCGTGCTCGAGATCGGCCCTGGGCTCGGAGTGCTAACCCGTTATCTCGCCGACCGAGTCGGCCATGTCCACGCCGTCGAGCTCGATCGCTCGCTCGAGCCGCACCTGGATGCGCTCGCTGCCCCCACCGTCGAGCTCCACTGGGGCGACGCGCTCGCGCTCGATCTCGCCGCCCTCGATCCAACCCCGACGAAGCTCGTCGCGAACCTGCCCTACAACGTCGCGACCCCGCTCGTCGCCGAGAGCCTCGACGGGTTGCCGAGCCTCGACCTCTGGTGCGTGATGGTGCAACGAGAGGTCGCCGACCGCTTCTTCGCCTCGCCCTCGACGAAGGCCTACGGTGCCGTGTCGGTGCTCGTCCAGCTCGCCGCCCGCAAGACGGGATTCCACGCCGTGGCCCGCACCGTCTTCCGCCCGCCGCCGAACGTCGACTCCGCGCTCGTTGCCTTCAGGCGCCTCTCGCTACCCGACGACTTCCCGCGCCTGAAGCGCGTGGTGGAGGCCTCGTTCGCGCACCGGCGCAAGACGCTCCCGAACTCGCTGGCGCTCGCGGGCCTAGTGACGCGCGAGCAGGCGGTCGCCGCGCTCGCAACGATCGGTCGAGCCGCCAACGTCCGGGCCGAGGAGCTCGAGCCGGCCGAGTTCGTCGATCTGGCGGCGGCGCTGTGATCCGCGCGCCTGCGCCCGCGAAGCTCAATCTCGCGCTGGTCGTCGGCCCGCAGCGCGAGCACGGCAAGCACGAGGTGGCAACGGTGTTGCAGCGGATCGATCTCGGCGATCGGGTCGCGCTTTCTCCCGCGCCCCGGCTCATGGTCGAGGGCTACGCCGGCGACACCATCGTCCGGCAAGCGCTCGAGCAGCTGGCCGCCGCCGCCGGGGTCGCGCCCCGCTGGCGCGCCATGATCACCAAGCGGATTCCGATCGCCGCAGGTCTCGGCGGCGGGAGCTCGGATGCGGCAACGGCGCTGCGACTTGCGAACGAGACCCTCGATCAGCCGCTGGCGGCGGCCGCGCTGAGCACGCTCGCGGCACGCCTCGGGGCCGACGTCCCCTTCTTCCTCGAAAGCGGGCCCCAGCTCGGTCGCGGTGATGGCTCGGAGCTGACCCCGCTCCAGCTCCCGCAGGACTACTGGATCGTGCTCGTCCTGCCGCACGGCGTCGCCAAGGAATCGACGGCCACCGTCTATCGCCGCTTCGAAGAGCGGGACGGCGTGCAGGGCTGGACGTCGCGGCTGGAGACCCTCGAAGGAGCACTCGCCCGCATCATCCGGCCGCGCGACCTTGCCGCCTTGCCGGCGAACGACCTCGCCGCCTCTCCGCTCACCGCCGAGCTCGTTCGACTCGGCGCCTTCCGCGCCGACGTCACCGGCGCCGGCCCCGCCGTCTACGGCCTCTTCCGCCACCGCCGCCAGGCCGAGGCGGCGCAGGCCGCGGTCCGCGCTGCCGGCCGAACCTGGCTCGCCGTCCCCGCCTGGTACGGCTGATCGCCCTTCGTCCGCCTCGCTCGGCCGCCTCGCTCGCTACCGTCTGGATATGGAGACGCACGCCATGATCGAACAGGGCCAGAGCCGGGTCGGATCGACGCTTCGAGCCAACCGCCTGCGGCTCGCGCTTGGGATCGTGCTCGTCGAGGGGCTGCTCGTCCTCTTCGACGCGATTCCCTGGTGGACGGCGCTCGTGCTCGCCGGGCTCGCGTTCGCGCTCTATCTCGGCGTCGGCCGCGAGAGCACCCAGCAGGCCGTACGCGAGTCGAGCTGGATCGCCGCCGTTTCCCAACTCGCGGTCGTGCTGGTTCCCGCGGTCGCCCTGGTCGTCACGACCGTGATCGTGGTTGCGATCGTCGTCGCGGCCGTCATTGCGCTCGCCCTCCTCCTGCGCGATCGGCGCTAGTGCCTCCCTATACTCGACGGAGACTGTGGGGCGTAGCCAAGCGGTAAGGCAGCGGGTTTTGGTCCCGCGATCCCAGGTTCGAATCCTGGCGCCCCAGCCATTCCACCCGTGCCCGTGACCGAGACCAAGCTCGCAGCAGTCGTGATGGCCGGGGGGCGTGGAACGCGCATGCGCTCAGCCGTTCCGAAGCACCTTCACCCGATCCTGGGCCGGCGGATGATCGACTGGGTGCTCGAGGCAGCTCGGCCACTCGGGCCCGCACGTCTGCTCGTAATCGCCTCGCCGGAGACGCGGGACGCCTTCGGTGAGCTGGAGGTTGCGGTGCAGGAACGGGCGCTCGGCACCGGCGACGCCGTTCGCGCCACCCGCGCCGCACTCGAAGGCTCGGCCGACGACGTGCTCGTCCTCTCCGGCGACACGCCGCTCCTGACCGCCGACCTGCTCGCGCA
>JACCRW010000310.1 GCA_013813345.1 Actinomycetota bacterium | reverse complement strand
CGCCGCGAGGATCTCGTCCAGATCCTGATCGAGCCAAAGAACGCGCTCACCCGCCAGTACCAGCGCTTCTTCGGCTACGACTCGATCGAGCTCGAGTTCCGCGACGACGCGCTCTGGGAGATCGCGGACAAGGCACTCGCGCGCGAGACCGGCGCCCGCGGCCTCCGCTCGATCATCGAGAACGCCCTCCTCGACGTGATGTTCGAGCTGCCGAGCCGCAAGGACGTCTCCAAGTGCGTGATCACGAAGGAGACGATCTCGAAGGGGCTCAAACCCACGCTCGTGACGAGCGCCGACGGGATCGTCGACGACCTCGGCGACCTCGCCGAAGAGTCGGCGTAGCTCAGATTCGGCCTGGCGGTCGCCGGCCGGCCACCGCCGCGTCGGGCCGGCGCCACCCCGAGGCTGAGCTCGAGTCCAGAGATCTTCGTTCGCTCGTACGGGCGGTAGGTCGCGTCGATCGAACGACGCACAAGCTCGCCCATCGAGAGCCCGGTACGGACGGCCTCGCTGACGAGGAATGGTGCTGGCGATCGGTGAGGATGAACTGCGTTCGTCTGCTCATGGGATGTAGATGGAGGTGTACACCTCCAGCACGCGGCACTTTGTGGCAGCTTCGCCGCAAATGTGCAACAAACCTGCGCTGAACTAAGCCGTTTTCAGCACAGCGCCGCGGCCAGGGAGAGCCTCCATGTCACTTGCGGTCACCGGCTCGCCGCAACCGGGACAGGCGAGCTGCGGCGAGCCAACGGCGCCGCAGGCTTTGTGGCGGAGGGTGACGAGAGTTCCTTCCTTCCCCGTCTCGTACTTGGCGCCCCACTCCATCAAGCCGAGCAGGATGGGATAGAGGTCGAGGCCCTTCTGCGTCAATCGATACTCGAAGCGCTGAGGCCGATCCTGATACTCGCGGCGCTCGAGGATGCCGTTCCCGACAAGCGCTTGCAGGCGATCCGCGAGGATGTTCCGCGCGAGGCCTGTGTTCCGCTGGAACTCGCCGAAGCGCCGAACGCGGAGGAAGCTCTCGCGCAGGACGAGCAGCGTCTGACGGTCGCCGATGATCGAGGCCGTCGCCTCGAGCGAGCAGTTCTCGCGGCCGAAGGTTTTCCAGACCATCGCCGGAGCATAGACGAGTTGCAAAACAAAACCAACTCTTGTAGGGTTGGTTGCATGATGCAACCAACCCGGAAGGAGCGCGCGATGGATCTCGCCGCAACCGATCGCTACCGCGTCGTCACCTGGCAGGACCCCGCCGAGCTGCGCCTCGCCGCGTACGAGCTGACCGGCCTCGAGCTCCTGCACCGGATCGCTGGCCGCCAGCTCCCTCCGCCGCCCGTCGCCGACCTCGTCGGCTTCGAGCCGACGTTCGTCTCCCCCGGTCTCGTCGTCTTTGCCTACGAGCCGCGCGAGGAGCATTACAACGCACTCGGCACCGTCCACGGCGGGATCGTGACCACGATTCTCGACTCGGCGATGAGCTGCGCCGTCCACTCCGAGCTCGAGTCCGGGGTCGCGTACGCGACCGTCGAGCTGAAGACGAGCTTCGTCCGCCCTGTCACCCTCGCCACGGGCCCGCTCCGCGCAGAGGGCCGCATCGTCCACCAGGGCAGCCGGATCGCGACCGCAGAGGCGAAGCTCCTCGACGCGACCGGCACTCTCTACGCCACCTCGAGCTCGACCTCGATGATCCTCGCCGCCCATCGCGAGAAACAACTCGCCGCGTAATGTCTCAGGCGGTGGAGCTCTCGGGCCTCGACACGATCCGGGCGATCTTCGCGGGCGAGCTGCCGCCGCCGCCGATCGCGGAGCTGATGGGCTTCCGCGGCGCCGAGATCGAGCTAGGCCATGCGATCTTCGAGTTCGAGCCTGGCCCGCAGCACTACAACCCCATCGGCTCCGTCCACGGCGGCGTCGCGATGACGCTGCTCGACTCGGCGATGGGGTGCGCGGTCCACTCGACGCTCGCGGCAGGCGTCCGCTACACGACCCTCGAGGTGAAGACGAACTTCGTCCGGCCGATGACGGTCGACACCGGGCTCGTCCGCTGCGAGGGCACGGTGATCCACCTGGGCTCGCGCGTCGCCACCGCCGAGGGGAAGGTCGTCGACGCGGCCGGAAAGCTGATCGCGCACGGCACGACCACCTGCCTCCTCTTTCGTTAGGTCGAACGCGTGGCCGACGACGACCGTCTCTGCCCCGTCGACTCGACGCAGCTTCGCCGGCTCGAGCGCAGCGGCGTCCATGTGGACGCGTGCCCTTCATGTCGCGGAATCTGGCTCGATCGCGGCGAGCTCGACAAGATCGTCGCGTCGGAGGGCGCCGGCGACGACGACTTCGAGCGCGAGATCAGCGGCGGGGACCGCGAGCGCAGTCCGGGCGGCGATGGCCACGGCAAGCCGCCTAAGAAGAAGCGGCGCAGCATGCTCGAGGACTTCCTCGACTTCGGCGGCTGAGGAATAGACTGACCCCATAGTCGCTGCCTGACCCCCGATACGATCGGCCGCCCTACGATTGCGGCATGGAGCCGCTCTACAAGCCGCAGGGCGTCGAGGAGCGCTGGCAGCGCGCCTGGGAGGAGGAGGGCCTCTACGCGGCCGGCGCCGGCGCGCGGCAGGACGCGACCTTCGTGATCTGCGTGCCGCCCCCGAACGTCACGGGCGCCCTGCACATGGGTCACGCGCTGAACGGATCGATCCAGGACCTCCTGATCCGCTGGCACCGCCTGCGCGGCTTCGACACGCTCTGGCAGCCCGGCTACGACCACGCGGGGATCGCGACGCAGAACGTCGTCGAGAAGCAGCTCGTGCAGGAGGGAACCTCGCGGAAGGAGCTCGGCCGCGAGGCGTTCGTCGAGCGCGTCTGGGAGCACCTCGACGCGACTGGGAAGACGATCATGGGCCAGTTCCGGCGGCTCGGCGCCTCGCTGGACTACAGCCGCGAGCGGTTCACGATGGACGACGCCTACATCGAGGCCGTGATGCGCTTCTTCGTCCACCTCTGGGAGCGCGGCTGGCTCTACCGCGCGAACCGGCTCGTCAACTGGTGTCCTTTCCACGAGACCTCGATCTCCGACCTCGAGGTCGAGCACGTGGAGGTGGACGACGCGCTGACCTACGCGCGCTATCCCTTCGCCGACGGCTCCGGCACTCTCACGATCGCGACCGTCCGACCGGCGACGATCCTCGCCGATGTCGCGGTGGCCGTAAACCCCAACGACGAGCGCTATCGAAACGCGATCGGCAAAGAGGTGATCGTGCCGTTCGTGGAAAGGCGCGTGCCCGTGATCGCGGACGAGCGCGTGGAGCTCGGCTTCGGGTCGGGGGCACTGAAGGTCACGCCGGGCCACGATGCGACAGACTTCGCGATCGGCGCCGATCATGGCCTCCCGGTGCTGACTGTGATCGGGCCGAACGGGCAGATGAACGAGGAAGCCGGCGAGCTCGCCGGTCTGACCCAGGCAGAGGCAGACGAGCGCGTTCTCGCCTGGCTGAAGGAACACGACCAACTCGAGAAG
>JACCRW010000258.1 GCA_013813345.1 Actinomycetota bacterium | reverse complement strand
ATTCGCCGCCGAGATCGCCAAGTAACAGACTGATACTTGGCCTCACGATCGCGGGCGCCGCGGCGTTAGGGAAAAGGATGCGGCTCTACGACTACGACGCCTCGGCCAACTGCTACAAGGTTCGCCTCCTGCTCGCGCTCCTCGGCACGCCCTACGAGCGGGTGCCGATCGACATCTTCGCCGGCGACACCCTTACCTACGAGAACCGGGCGTTGTACCCGGTTCGCGAGACCCGGTGCTGGAGCTCGACTTCGGCGAGAAGATCGCCCAGTCGAACACGATCCTTTGGTACCTGGCGGAAGAAGATCGGCCGCAACCGCATCTCGGTGATCAGGCGGATGGGCTACCGGCTGGAGAAGAGCGCGTAGCGGGTTACCGGGGCGCGCTGCACTGCGCGCTCGCCGCGCAGACCCTCAGGGTCTCGAGCTCCGCCTTCCCGCCGCGCCAGCCGAGCTGCAGCAGAAGAGATGCCGCGTTGTTCGAGTGGTCGCTTTCCAGCAGACGGCGCTCGCCGTTGACCGTGTGAACGAGCACGTACCGGCCGGCCGGGAGGTCGGTGACCTCCACGTACTGTCCTTCCAGGTTCGGGTCGTAGTCGTCGCCGTAACCGACGGAGATCCCCTGACGCACGGCCAGGAGGTGCGGCGAACGGAGCCCGCAGCGACCGCGGAAGACCATCTCGTCGGGCTTGCCGGCCGGCTCGCTCTTCGCTTCGTAGCGGTCGCCGAGACAGAAGCCGGTCTTGCCGTCGCGCGCCGCGGGCCTGTTCGCTCCGACGGGCCGTAGCTCGTAGCGCTCGAACGGAACGAGATGCCAGTGGGCGTGATCGGCCGAGCGCACGTAGCGAAGCGCCGCCACACCCGTCACCGTTCGGATCGAGCCGTCCGCGCGGCGGATGAGCTGGTCCGCTCGCATCGGGCCGGCTCGGAGCGTGCGGCGGCGACCATCGACGATCAGCGGCCCGGCGCCGACGTTTGTCACCGCGGAGGCGAAGCCGAGCCGGACGATGCGCCGCCCCGCCCGCGTCACCTCTTGTACGACGAGCCTGCTCGGCGCCTCCTGGTCGAGGTCCGGCAGCAACTCGGCTGGCGTCCGCTCCGGTAGAGGATCGCTTGGACCGAGCGCAAAGCCGAGCGTCACGAGCGCGACGAGTCCGAGCGCGAAGGCGAGGGCGACCGGCGCTGCGGTCGGCCTCGGCACCGTCAGATTCCGTTCCGAGTCATCGTGATCTTGTAGCGACCGTGGCGAATGTCGACTCGAAGTCAGGGAGCTCGAAGACGCCGACGAACAGGCGGCGGGTCAGTCGTTCGTGCAGGACGAGCAGGTCGTCGGCGGAGAAGAAGGCGAGGATCGCTGCGAGCGTCGCCCAGCGGGCGCGCCAATGGTCCAGCGCGATCGCAGCGAGGAGCGCGGCGAACGCGGCCGCGAACGTGGCGGCCGAGCTGGCCCACGAGAAGACGTTGAACTCACGATCGAGGTCGAGCTGGAGATAGCGGCCGTCGTACACGAGTGCATTCACTAGCCCGACGATTGTCTGCCCGACCGCGGCGACGAGCGCCAGCGCCAGCCCGACCGCGACGATCCGCTCCGCCACGGGCTCGACCGCCGGTGACGCGCGGACGGCCGCCGGCGTGACGGGACGGCGCGGCGCGTCGGACAGGCGCGGAACCCTAGCGTCAGACGTTCCAACGCTCGCTGAACTCGCGCTGCTTCTGCGTCGGCTCGCCGAGCTCGATCCCGAGGGTCGCGAGCTTCGTACGGGCGATCTCTGCGTCGAGCTCGGCCGGGAAGAGGTGCAGGCCCGGCGCGAGCCCGCCGCCGGCGAGGAGGTGGACGGCAAGCGCCTGGACGGAGAAGGAGAGATCCATGATCTCGACCGGATGGCCGTCGCCGCCGGCGACATTCGTCTGCCGGCCGTCGACCAGCACGTAGGCGCGGCCGCCGCCGGGGATCGCATGCTCGTTGACGCCGGGCCGCACCTCCTCGCCCGATCCGAGCGCGTCGATCGCGAGCTCCCGCTCGTGGTGGCCGCCGTTCGCGAGGAGGACGCCGTCCTTCAGCAGCGGGATCGCGTCGGCGGGCACCGCGTCGGTCGCTCCAGTTGCCGCGATCACGACGTCCGCGTCGGGGAGCGCGTCCTCGAGCCGGGCGACACGATGGCCGTCCATGTGCGCCTCTAGCGCCGCGACCGGCTCGATCTCAACGACCGTGACCCGGCCGCCCTGGCCGCCGGCGTAGCGGGCCAGCCCCTTGCCGACCCAGCCGTAGCCGACGATGCAGAACTCGCGGCCGGCGAAGTTGAGGTTCGTCAGCCGGTCGATTGCGGCGAGCGTCGACTGGCCGGTGCCGTAGCGGTTGTCGAAGAGGTGCTTGCAGCGGGCATCGTTCGCGGCGATTGCCGGAAACGAGAGTTTCCCGGCGGCGTCCATCGCACGTAGGCGTGCGACGCCGGTCGTCGTCTCCTCGGTGACGCCGGCGAGGCGCGCCGCGAGTTCAGGGCGGTGCTCGAGGATCCGCGCGGTCAGCTCGGCGCCGTCGTCGACGACGAGCTCCGGCTCGGTGTCCGCGACCGCGAGCAGGTCGGCGTCGAACTGCTCGCGGGAGGCGTCGTGGCTCGCGTGAACCTCGACCCCTCGGGCGACGAGCGCGGCGCAGATCGCGTCCTGGGTCGAGCCGGGATTGCTTCCGGCGGCGACGACCTGCGCGCCGGCCTCGGCGAGCAGTAGCGCGAGATAGGCGGTCTTAGCCTCGAGATGGACGACGACGGCGACGCGACGGCCGCGCAACGCCCCGTCCGAGAGCCGCGTACGGGCGAGCCGGTTGAGGACGGGCGAGTGCTTCGCGACCCACTGGATCTTCTGCTCGCCGGTGGCGGCGAGCGACGGATCGGCGATGCGCGAGCGAGCGGCGGCGTCCACCGCCGCAATCTAATGCGAATGCCTCCGCGCGCAGCGGTGCGCGCGGAGGCGACCTAGCAACTGACTGTTACTTGGTCCTAGCCAGCAGCCGCAGGCTGGTGGCTAGATCTTGCGGCGGGGCCGGCTCGGGCCCCACTTGGAGTTGCGGCGCTTCGAGGCGTAGACGAGGCGCGGCGGAGCGACCTTCATGCCCCCGCTTGCGTACTCCTCGCTCTGTCCCAGCATCCGAGCGACGTGGCTCACGTCGGCCTGCTGATCGGGGAGCACCAGAGTGACGCCAATCCCGTTGCGCCCGGCGCGGCCGGTGCGGCCGACGCGGTGGACGTAGCCCTTGTTGTCCTCGGGCGGATCGAAGTTGATCACGTGGGTGATGTCGTCGAGATCGAGGCCGCGGGCGGCGACATCGGTCGCGATCAGCGTCGAAACGGCTCCCTTCTCGAAGCGGGAGAGCGCCCGCTCGCGTGCGTTCTGGGTCATGTCGCCGTGCATCGCGACCGCCTGCACGTTCTGGCGGGCCAGCTTCTGGACGAGCCGCTCGGCGCCGCGCTTCGTGCGCACGAAGACGAGCGCGAGGCCGCGATCCTCGGCGAGCAGCTCGGCGAGCTTCTCGACCTTGT